>JAAZLY010000135.1 GCA_012799115.1 Bacillota bacterium | reverse complement strand
TATCCGTTGGGGGTCTTTGAAAAAGGAAGCCTGCAAGGAGTGGCCCTCATCCTTACGAAAGGACTACCCCTGGGAGCGAAAATTGCTTATTCCCCGAGGGGACCCCTTTACCTATCAGGAGAGGCGTTGAGGGCCTTAGTTGGCGCAGGCAGTAAGCTCCTTAGGGACGAAGGTGCTCTGGTCTGGAAAATGGACCCCCCGATTCCCAAGGGAGATAGTCTTTGGTCAAATTGTACACGTGACCTAGGGCTCCGCTTCGTCGATGCAGGGGACGATTTCCAAAGTGTGCAGCCCCGTCATGTGATGACCCTATCTCTAGCAAACTCTCTGGATGTCTTGCTTCAGAACATGAAAAGCAAGACCCGCTACAATATCCGTTATGCCCAGCGTAAGGGGGTTCGGGTGATCCAGGCTAGAGATCGGAAGCTGCTTCAAGTCTTCTATTGTCTGCTACAAGAAACCGCCGCCCGGGACCGTTTTACAATTCGCCCCCTAGACTACTTTGAGGCTATGTGGGAGCACCTGATAGAAAACAACCTCGGGCAGCTCTTTCTCGCCTACAAAGACGACTTAGCCCTGGCGGGAGCTATCTGCTTTCGTCTCCCCCAGCGGGTCTGGTATGTCTATGGAGCTTCAAGTAATGAACAGCGTAATCTCCAGGCGTCTCATCTCTTGCAGTGGGAAATGATTCGCTGGGCTAAGGGACTAGGCTGCAGAGTCTATGACTTTCGGGGAGTGTCTGGCGACTTAAGGGAGTCCAACCCACTCTACGGGCTTTACCGATTCAAGGAAGGGTTTGGAGCTCAACTTGAGACATATGTAGGAGAATTTGACCGTCCTATTCGGCGAGGAGGTTATATTCTATGGCAAAGGGGTCTGGCCTTGCACAATTGGCTACGCAAGCGTACTCGTGCTGGATCGAAATCGACCTAAGTGCTCTAGACGAGAACCTAACGAATCTTGAAAATCATAGCAAAGTTCCCATCTTACCAGTCCTAAAGAGTGATGCGTATGGGCATGGGGCTCCTGTTGTCGCAGCCTTCCTAAAGAACAAGGGATACGCTCTGATAGCTGTGAGCAGTCTAGATGAAGCTCTGGAGATCCTGTCCTTCGTGCCCTTACCGATCCTGGTTCTGACACCGCCTCTCCAGAGTCAACTGCCCCTTTTCCTGCAGCATCGCCTGATACCGATAATCAGCTCACTAGAGTCACTATCCGCCCTTGCCGTTTTAGCAGAAAAAAAACGCCAACCAGTGACCATTCACCTCAAGGTGGATACGGGCTTTGGTCGACTCGGCCTGGCCCCCGAGGATCTCCTACCCCTCCTTAACATCCTCCCTCGCATGCAGAACATAGAACTCGGAGGGATCCTGACCCACTTTCCTGCCGCCGCCAAAGATCGGCATTTCACAGAAAGCCAGTTACGTCTGTTCTTGGAATTAAAGGATCAGGTCAGCTCCCTCGGAAATTATGGAGATATCTTGTGGCACGCGGCCAACAGTGCGGCCTTTCTGACACTCCCAGCGAGTCACCTAGACCTTGTTAGAATCGGAACCCTGCTTTATGGTCAGTCACCCCTTGTCCGACAAACACCTTGGAAATTAGCTCCTACCTGGTGTTTTAAGACAAGACTGATCCACATCCGGACTCTCCCCAAGGGTCATTCGGTTGGTTATGGACGGATCTACCGCACAAAAAAACCTACCAGAATGGGAGTAATCCCGGTAGGTTATAGTCATGGTCTTGAGTTAGAGCCCTTGTCCACACCTTGGCGCCAGGTTAAACAGGCTCTGGGCCAGGAACTGAAGGGTCAACACTATGTCTTCCATCCCCAAGGACCCTTACCCATTCTGGGTCGAGTTGGGATGGGTCTAACCTCAGTAGACTTAAGTAAGGTGCCACAAGCCAAGGTGGGCGATACGGTCACTGTATTGATGCGACGAGTGACAGCAAGTAGCAAGGTTCCTCGCATCTACTATCAAGCAGGGGTGATCAAGTGCATGTTCTGGAACCAACAAGTCCTCAGCCCCCAAGGGAGAGTGATTAGTCTAAAAAGCCTTTTCTAAAGAGGATTTCCTCTTCGTTATGGGTCTTGGCCCTATCCACATAGCCTTGGTGATCGATGATGCTTGATTGTCCTTCAAACTCCAAATCCCAAAGACTCCCCACCAGCATAGGATTTACTGCTAAGCGGAATTCTCCATTAGTGACTACAGCCTCGTAGCTACTGCGGAGCCAATCCTCCTGTTGCCAATCATTCCAGGGTCCATTATTGGCAGAAGGTTGCAGCAGAATCTCGCTACCCAAGTCACGCAAGCGATGTCTTACATCTTGGCTAAAGGCATCTAGGCAAATTGCGATGCCTAGGTTTCCAAAGGGGCTTTGGACCGCACTGACATAGTTCAGGGGTGCCGCTGCGAGATCAAGACCTTCTCTGCCTTCCATATCGACTAAGTTCACTTTGTGTTGACGATAAAACACGTGACCCAGAGGGGTAATCAGTGGTGCGGTGTTAAACACTCTCTTGGTTTGACCCCAGCGTAGAGTAGCGGAGCCTGCGGCAATCCATGCTTCATACTCTTTAGCCGCCTCCGTAAAGGCACCAAGATAGATTCGCTCTAACTCGGTAGAGAGCGTCAGAAATAGGGCGCGTACAGGAGATACCCGGTGGACAAGCATGTGATGGAGCACTCGGGGAGCATGCTTAAGAAGCAGAGCTGCGCTAGCTTGAGCAAAGGTCTTTTGCGACCAGACCCTCTCTGGGGCATTGCACAAAAGACAGAATGTGCCTATATGTTCCGGAAAGACAATGAGAAGCTGTTCATCTCCACTTACTTCCCGAACCTGAGCACAGATCTCCATGATTCTGGCTCTGAAACTCTCCTCGCTACGATAATCCTCAGCACGCAGCTTCATCTGTACACAAGCGATCATATTCCATCACCTCCCCTGTATCTTTCGCCTTAAGTCCTGCTTTTTCCTTGCGGCAGGCGAAGCATTTGACACTGGGGAAAAGACCAAGTATGATCAGGGCGAAGGGAGATTTGGCTAGACTATGGAGAAAGCAAAGTTGATTCAGCGCTTAAAACGAATCGAAGGTCAGGTGCGGGGTTTGCAGCGCATGGTAGAAGAGGAGCAATCATGTAGCGAAATCCTAACACAGGTGGCTGCCGCTCGAGCCGCCTTGGGCGGAGTTGCAAAGGCGATTTTCACAACGCACTCCAAGGCCTGCATTCAGCAAGCCCTCGATGATGATGGAAGTATGGAGGCAGTTGAAGATCTTCTGCAATCCCTCAGTCACCTGATCAAATAGCCCGGCACTATCAAGGTAGCCATTCCAAGGGGTCCACAGTCTGGTCCCCTATTTTGATCCGAAAATCCAGGTGCGGTCCAGTGACAAGGCCAGTGCTACCCACTAGGGCAATGGTTTGACCCTGTTTTACCTGTTCGCCGACCTTTACCGAGACCTTGGAGACATGACCATACCAGGTTGTGACACCACCTGCATGCTCTATCACCACCGACAAACCATAGTTACCTCGGTTCCCCACGCTTGATACCTTGCCTGAAGCGGCCGCTTGGACCTTGGTCCCTTCGGGTGCAACGATATCGATCCCACCATGGAAATGCTTGGTGTTCGAGACCGGATGAGTACGATACCCATAGCCAGAACTAATGCGTCCCTCTACGGGCCACTGCATCGTCACTCTCCGTAGGGGCAAGAGCCCCAGGGCGGGTACACTGTTGGTGGGAATGTAAAGGACCTGGCCAGGTAGGATATGATCCGGGTCTTTGAGGCCGTTATAGAGGATGATGTTCCGCACCACTGTGTCATATTCCTTGGCCAGCTTTGTCAAATTATCCCCCTTCTGGACGGTGTGAAGCACAATGCTGGCCTGGAGCTCTGCAAGCTTGTCCCGGGTCTTTTCGCCGACGAGACCATCGACTGTGAGCCCCATAGCGGCTTGAAGGCTTCTTACGGCGTCCTCTGTCTCCGAGCCAAAGGCACCATCCAGGACCAGATCATACCCTAGATCAACGAGTATGTGCTGGAGAGAAAGGACATCCTGTCCCCGCATGCCTCGTCTGAGCAAGCGAGCCTCTGCTACTGCAGGAGCGATGAGCATTAAGATCACCAATGCATGGATAAACCATCTTCGGATTACGCGCATAAAAATACCTCCCACGGCCTCATGGAGATAGTATCGGCCGGGGAGGGGAAATTTATCCTAATCAGTTGCTGAGTGATTCCACAAAATCATAAGCGTGCAGAGCTGCGGTCGCTCCCTCGCTTGCGGCAGAAATGATCTGCCTAATAGAGGTTGCCCTCACATCTCCTGCTGCAAACACTCCGGGAATCGATGTCGCCATGTCAAATCCAGTGGGAATGTACCCCTCATCGTCAAGGACCTTGCTTCCTGCCAGGAAGTCTGTGACGGGATCCACGCCAACATAGATGAAGACACCCTTAACAGCCAGTACTTCGTTGGAGTTGTCCTTCACATTACGAATCAGAACTCCGTTGACGCGAGTATCACCCTCAACGCGCTCGACAACCGAATCCCATTTAAACCTGATCTTCGAATTGGCAAAGGCCCGATTCTGCAAGATGCCGGTGGCCCGGAGAGCGTCTCGGCGGTGAATCACCGTCACGGTGCTGGCATAGCGAGTTAAGAGCAAAGCCTCTTTGATAGCAGAGTCTCCGCCGCCAACTACAGCCACATCAGCGCCTTTATAGAGAGCACCATCACAGGTTGCACAATACGACAGCCCACGTCCGGTGAACTCAGCCTCGCCAGGAACTCCTAATGGGCGGGGGGTCGCTCCGCTGGCAATGATCACGCTCTTGGCCTGCAAAACCTCATCGCCAAACTTGAGCAACTTGGGTTGCCCCTCGAGCTCAACGCTGGTCACATCACCATATTTCCACTCCACGCCAACCTTGAGGGCTTGGTTGTACATATGCTCTGAAAGCTGTGGTCCTTCTATATTCTCAAAACCCGGATAATTCTCAATGTCTAGGGTATTTTGCATTTGCCCGCCATAGAGGCCCCGTTCAACAATGACCGTCTTCAAGTTCGCTCTTGCTGCATAAATACCTGCAGATAGGCCAGCCGGCCCACCTCCAATGATCGCCACATCATACATGCGGCTCACTCCCTTCCTACCGAGTTACCACCTTCGCCAAGCCTGGGGAAATCCAGACATCGGTGGAACTCACGATAATTGCTTCCACATCTGGGACGCGTTCGACTAACTCGCGTCCTTCCTTCCATCCTAACACAAAAACGGCTGTGGATAAAGCATCGCAGGTAGCGGAGTTATCGCCTACAATCGTGACACTTGTAACTCCCCGTGCTGGGTAGCCTGTCCGGGGGTCGATAATATGATGATAACGCACATCTTCATAGGTGAAGAAGCGCTGATAATCGCCTGAAGTTACAACACTCTGATCATCTAGGGGAAGAATGAAACGAATCTCCGAAGGATTTTCAGGGTCTTGAACGCCCACACGCCAGGCCTGATTATCCTGGCGACGTCCAATGGCAGAAATGTCACCACCGGCATTGATAAAGGCCCGTTCGACTCTGGCATTACGCAAGATCTGAATACCCTGATCGACGATATGACCCTTGGCAATTCCCCCCAAGTCAAGGACAGTACCACGGGGAATCCGAACTTGGCTTTTGCCCTTGTCTACTTCAACGTTCCTGTAGTCAACTGTTGCCAGGACAGACTGAAGTTCTTCTTCGGTAGGTACATAATACTCCCCTGACCCAAATCCCCATAGATCTAAAACAGCCCCAATGGTGATATCAAAAGCTCCACCAGTCAAAGCTCCCAGTTCTAGACCGAGCTCAATCACCTCTAGGGTGAGGGGGCTAACCTTCACCCACTGGCCAGCCCTGCGATTAATCTCCGAAATCTCACTGTCCGCAATGAAACGGGACAACATTCCCTCAAGGTCTTCCACCGTGTCGAAGACGTTTTCAATCAATACCTCAGGATTTCGCCCGTCCACGCGAATGTCAACAACAGTGTCCATGAGTAGGGTTGTCTTCTGCGTACTTGTGCTACCTGCTTGAAGATACGGTACATACCCGAAATAGTAGCCCAGAAGTGTGACTAAACCGACACCAATGAGTACAACAAATACTACGAACGAGTGCCCTCTATTGACATGCCCACTCACAGAAATCCTCCCTTAACCAACAGCAACTTTGTCCAAAATCCCCTTGCCCTCCTGCCAGTCGATGGTATTCATAGGACATACCTCGACACAGGCCTGACAGTTGGTACACTTATCATAATTAATGCGCGCTAGATTATCTTCCATATAGATGGCACCGGTAGGACAAACCTTCACGCAACGTTGACATGCAATACAACCCACCGAACAGACCTGTCTTACAAAGCGACCGGTGAGAAGTGACCGGCAGCGAATATGCACACCTTGTTCCTCATCAACGAGCATGATAATATCTCGGGGACAGGCGTCTACGCATTTACCACATGCGGTGCAATTTTCTTCGATGACAACAGGTAGACCGTTCTCGTCCATATACATAGCGCCAAATTGACAGGCCGCAACACAGGAACCATAGCCTAGGCATCCATAGGAACAGGCCTTATCGCCGCCCTGGGTAGCATGGGCAATTCGGCAATCCTTTGGCCCATCATAACCGCCCCGCTCTTTGGCTTCGGTATGACCGCCCTTGCACAATACTTGGGCTACTCTCCGCTTGAGGCCGTCACTTTCGACACCCATAATGGCCGCAACCAACTTCGCCACTGCGGCACCGCCTACAGGACAGCCGTTGACTCGTGCCTCGCCACCAGCAACACCTTCCGCGAAGGCGCTACATCCAGCAAAGCCACAGGCCCCGCAGTTTACCCCAGGTAACACTTCTTCAATCTCTTGAACCCGGGGGTCGGTCTCCACATGAAACTTCTTGGAAGCTATAGCCAGCCCAAAGGCGAATAGAGCCGACATAGCACCCATACTAACGAGGGAAACAATCGTAGTATTCAATGAAAACCCCTCCTAACTAGACTAGACAAGTCCGGCAAAGCCTCCAAAGGCTAGAGACAATAGGCCGGCAACAATAAATGCAATACCAACACCTCTGAGAGGTTTGGGAATATCTGCAAACTGCATCTCCTCACGAATACCTGCCATAAGCATCAAGGCCAGGGTAAAGCCAAGGCCTGCACCGAGTCCAAAAATCACGGTCTCAATGAAAGAATAGGAATTTTGCACTCCCATGATCGCAAAGCCAAGAATCGCACAGTTGGTTGTGATCAAGGGTAGGAAAATACCCATAGCCCGATATAGACCAGGACTGGTCTTATGCAAGAACATTTCCACCAACTGAACCATGGATGCAATGACCAAGATAAAGGAGAGTGTCTGTAAAAACGGTAATCCAAGTGGTTCTAAGATAAACCATTGGATGAGCCATGTGGCGGCGGCGGCAACAACCATAACAAAGGTCGTAGCTAACCCCATCCCAATGGCCGAATCAACGTCCTTGGAAACACCCATAAAGGGACAAATTCCCAAGAAACGCACTAAGACAAAGTTGTTGACAAGCAGTGCGCTGAGTAAAATAGTAAACAAACTCATGGATGTCTCCTCCTAGCTAGCCGTCTTTTTTTGCCGGGCAGTAATCATGTTCATCATGGCCATCAATAGACCCAGTGTGATAAAAGCTCCAGGTGGTAAGGACATGATACCCAGTGTTGTGGCTCCTTCTGGCAGAAGAGCCATACCAAATAACGAACCAGAGCCAAGAAGTTCACGAATGGCACCAAGCAAGGTTAACGCCCAGGTAAAGCCAAGGCCCATACCGATTCCATCAACAGCGGAGCGAAGCACAGAGTGTTTCGCAGCAAAGGCTTCAGCACGCCCTAATACAATACAGTTTACCACAATGAGAGGAATAAACAGGCCAAGCACACTATGCAAGTCTGGTAGATAAGCATGCATAACCAGATCCACGATCGTTACAAAGGTCGCAATCACAATGATGAAGGCTGGAATTCGAACCTTCGCAGGAATCAGGTTCTTCAAGAGACTGATTAGAGCACTTGAGCAAATTAAGACCAGGGTCGTTGCCAGACCCATGGAAAGTCCATTTAGGGCACTGACTGTCACGGCCAAAACGGGACAAAGACCAATATTCAGCCGGAATGTGGGGTTGTCTGCCCACAAACCGCGCACAAAGTCCTTCCACATAATTATTCTCCTCCCCTATAAGCTGCTAACGCTTCACTCAAGCCTCGGCGGATCGCATCGGTTGCTGCCGTTGCAGATACAGTGGCCCCAGAGAGGTTATCAATGTCTTGACCAATAGTAATGGGATCTTCCACCGTCTTACCTACAAAGCGATTACGGAAACCTTCTCCTTCAATCCGGTCACCTAGACCTGGAGTTTCACTATGGGATAAGACTTTAACATTGAGAATTTGATCCGTGGCTTCGTCAACACCAACTAAGAGTCGGATCACGCCACCGTATCCATTAGCCTCGCCAACAAAAGCATAACCAAGTACATTTCCTTGAGCATCGAGACCCTGGTAAATTAGTGTTGTCTCCTGCTCTGCTTCCCGCATTTCTTTTGGATCATCAACACGCAGTTCATTCGCCTGTCGTCTAATGATTTCAACACTGGCAGTTCCTGGCAGTACTTCGTAGACGGCGCTTTCTAAGGCACGGGCAGCGTTCTCTTCAATTATAACACTTGTAGTCCCGTAAACCACAGACAAAATACCCGCAGAAACCATGCCAATGATTGCTAGCACAACGACCATTCTAAGGGATTCATTCACTCATCTTCACCCCTTGACCATAGATTCGAGGACGAGTCCAACGATTAATCAGCGGAGTTGCAGCATTCATCAGGAGAATGGCATAGACTACGCCTTCTGTGTGGCTTCCCCACGTCCGAATCAACATAATGATAAGACCAATGCCGACACCGAAGATCCAGCGACCCATCTTCGTGATAGGCGATGTGACTGGATCAGTGGCCATAAAGATCGCACCAAACATGACACTACCAGACAACAAATGGAAGACCGGACTTTGCCCTGTGGCCAATGCCATAACGACTACAGCCCCAAAAATGCCGACAGGAACCCGGTAATCTAGATAACCTCGATAAAAGAGGTAAATGCCACCGAGCAGAATGGCCAAAGCCGAGGTCTCGCCTAAAGAACCTGCAACAGATCCGAAGAATAGATCCGGTATGCTCACTGCACCCTCGCCAAGCATCAGAGGCGTAGCAGAGGTAAATGTGTCAACAGGAGGAACCCAACTTGCAGTCATGGCGGTAACGAATGACACCGCCAAAATGGCCCTTCCAATCAGAGCTGGGTTAAAGGGGTTCTGTCCCAGACCGCCAAAAATCATCTTACCAATGGCGATGGCAAAGACTGCACCCAAGATCATCATCCAGCTTGGTAGGCTCGGTGGTACAATCAAAGCTAAGAGCACACCTGTAACCAGAGCACTTCCGTCTCCG
>JAAZLY010000134.1 GCA_012799115.1 Bacillota bacterium | reverse complement strand
TGCAACAACACAAGCAGGAGCGACAGGCTCAGCAAGGGCAAGCCAAACGGATGAATCGTCAGCAAAGCAGTAATCCAGAAAAGCCACAATAGATAAGTTAGAAAAGGGGAGCAGATCGGGTCGCTCCCCTTTTCTAACTCACTAACCCTTCTAGAAGCAGGGTTAGCTTTTGTGCTGTGGCCAAAACCGCCTGTTCATCTTGCTTCCAAACATTGTAGTAGAGGTTTTGAATGGTAAGCTCGATTTCTCTTTCCGTTTCTAGACCCTGGCTATTATCGGGCACCAGCATCTTCCAAGCCTCTTCGACTTGTTGCAGTGACAAGGACGCTTGCGTCCATTGCCCCTGCAAAGCAGCTCTGGACAGATCATCGACAGAGCCTTGTAGCTGCGCCATAGGTGAACTTGGGGTACTGTATTCCACTAATTGCATCTCTAGACCGGGGGGGCTCTCGCTGCTTAGTCGTTCAGTAAGGAAAAACCGCAGACCAAGGGCCAAGATCCCCACTACGACAAGAAAAACAAAGATCGCACGCCGCACAAGATCGCTCCTTTCTGCTTCTAGCATACCCCGTATTGATTAATTAATTTTGTCCAGAATAAGTGAAGACAAGGGGGGCAGTTGTATGAAGATAGTTTGGGTTGTTCGTCCCGCTGAGGGAGGCATCTTGCAGCATCTAGAACAGTTGCTGAAGGGAATTCCTGATCTGGAGATCGTGGTAGTAGCACCGCCTGACCTCCAGGAATGGGCTGGGACAAGGCGGTTTGTGGCTTTGGATCTAGTGGACGGCTTACATCCTAAACGCGACCTTACTGCTACGAGCAAGCTCAGACGATTCTTACGCCAGGAGAAGGCGAACGTAGTGCACGCCCATGGTCTTAAGGCGGCCCTAGTCACTGCCCTAGCCCTGACTCCCACGCGCCACACTGGTTTCGTGTTCACCGCCCACAATGCTCTGCCCCAGAGTTCGTCCAAGTTCACCCAGTGGATCAGCGACAGGGTGCAACGCTGGATGTTCAATAGCATGGATACGATCATCAGCGTTTCCGATACCGTGCGTTCACAGATCGTACGCTTTGCACCTGAGCGTAAGGTATTGACGATTCATAACGGGATTGCCTCAGCTCGATTTGGCGACTATCCCATCGATGTATCCCGGGCATCCCTCGGACTGGACCCCGATTGCAAAGTCATAGGTACTGTCGCCCGCTTGATTCCCAGCAAGGGAATGGCTACGCTCCTGGAAGCCATGTCTTTGATTGTGCGCATCATGCCCCAAGTACACCTGGTTATTGTAGGAGACGGACCAGAACGTCATAGGCTCGAGCAATACGCCCATGGTTTGGGTCTAGGAGACAAAGTGAGGTTTCTCGGCTGGCGAGATGATGTTCCGTCCCTCATGGTTGGCTGGGATTGCTTTGCCCTTCCGAGTTTCAGTGAGGGCTTCAACCTCAGTGTCTTGGAAGCAATGGCCAGTCGCTTGCCCGTTGTTGTCTCTGATCTCCCATCCCTACGTGAAGCTATCGTGCCAGGCAAGAGTGGACAATTAGTCTTGCCTGGCAGTGCCCCTGATTTGGCTGCCGCCCTCCTTCATGTTCTTAAGGCACCAGAGAAGGCCCGGGCTATGGGAGAGTTCAATCGCCACCACGTTGAAACGTACTTTGGAGAGGATCGTATGGTACGCTGTACAAGAGCTCTCTATGAGGGTCTTTTGACATGAGAAAATCGTTTGTGGTGGTATTGATCTGCCTCACTTTGATTGGAGGTCAGGCTCTCGCCCAGGATGGTGAAGTCGATCAAATTATCCTGGTGTTGTGGCACGGTCTTCCTTGGGACGCTGCGCAAGAGCTACAGTTCAAAGCTCCCCGGGCAATGGGTTTCCTAAACACGAGGGTAGCAGGGGGCGAACCCCTCACGGCAGCGTATCTCTCCATTGGAGCAGGTGCCCGCGCAATGGGGCTCGCAGGGGCCGCCCTTTTTTATCAGGGGGATGCGGGTGGTAAAGATCTCTATATGCGCCATACAGGCCTTGAACCAACAGAGATTGTACAGCCCCGGATCGCGCAAATACAGGCTGCTCAAACAGTAAGCTACAAGATTGAGCCAGGGGCACTCGGGACCGCACTTGCAGAGGCAGGGCTACCACTACGGGTTCTAGGTAATAGTGACACCCACGATCCCGTGGCCTGGTCCGCCCTTGTTGGTATGGACGAGTGGGGGAGGGTATGGGAGGGGAGTATTGGAGAGGAATTGACGCTTTTCGACGCTAGCTTTCCTTATGGTCTTCGCACCGATTACGCTACCTTGGCACAGGAAGTCTTGGCAGCCGAAGAAAAACTCATCATTGTGGATCTAGGGGACCCCTTTCGTTTTGACCAATATCAAGGGCAGCTCGTGCCAAGCCAACAGGAGGCTATGCGTAGGGTTATTTTTGCTGAGGCTCGGGATTTTCTGGCTACCATTGTGGAGGAGGACTCGAAACCAAGAAGAGCTGTTTGGCTTGTAAGCCCCTATCCATCGCAGCAGGCCGCCCGTGCAGGATATTGGCTCACACCCGTCTTGTGCTGGGGCTTAGATGCAGGTCTTCTGATCTCTGGAACTACGCGCTGGCCTGGCCTCATTACGAACATGGACATTGCCCCAACCATGCTTGAGCTCTTGGGCACAGAACATGACCAGCCCTTTATTGGGAGGTCTGTATCCATTCAAGCCCAGAGCGAGAAGGAAAGCTTGGTCTGGCTGGAAACCATGGCGGCGAAAATAGGTGTTCTCTTTGGTCACAGGGGACAGGTCTTGCGGGCCCTAGTCATTGCGCAGATCCTTGTTTATGCCGCGGTCTTAATTGCGCTGATAGCGCCTGCGCACCGTCCGACCTGGATCGTGCTTGCTTTGCAGTTCACACTGCTACTGCTCATGGCGATGCCCCTCGGACTCTTACTCTGGGGCCTATCTCCACTCTTGGTTATCCTGCTTCTGATTGGGATTGGTGTACTCAAATACAAGGGAACTTCATCCTTGCCTTCTGTGGGCTTCATTACGCTCAGTACTACCCTGGCCATCGCTGGCGATGTGCTTTTTGGAAGCTGGCTGATGCGCTACTCCTTCTTAGGCTATGACCCTGTGGGGGGAGCAAGGTTCTATGGACTTGGCAATGAGTATATGGGAGTGTTGATTGGGTCTGCGATTATGGGCTGGTCCGTCATTGTTGAAGTAAGGCAGATGTCCGTCAAGGGAAGGGGCATTCTGGGCGGCCTGGCCTTCGCAGGATTAACCTATCTTGTTGGGGCTCCGTCCCTCGGAACAAATGTGGGCGGTGCGATTAGTTGCGTCCTTGGGTTTGGCTCAACTTGGCTCGCTCTTGGAGAAAGAAAAGTCAGGTTTCGTACTATCATGTTCTTGGCCATTCTTACAGTCTTAGTCCTTGGTGGTCTGATGCTCACCGACAGCAATAATCCAGGGGGAGAACAATCCCATATTGGTCAGACAGTCGAACTTGTCCGCAGGGACGGTCTAACTGCCATCTACTTGATTATCACCCGTAAGTTGGCGATGAACATGAGGCTCCTGCGCTACAGCATGTGGAGTAATGCCTTGATTGTGGCACTAGTGGGAATGGGAGCTTCCCTCATTTGGCCTTCAAAGTACATTGCTTGGCTAAAGAAAAACCACCCCCTGATTGCCAAAGGCATTGTGGGTGTGGTCATTGGTTCTACGTCAGCATTCGCATTCAACGATTCAGGAGTGGTGGCCGCGGCTACCTGTCTCAGTTTCGCCTCTTCTACCTTGCTCCTGTTGGCCTTGGAGTTAAAACATGATTTTACTCCTTCTCAGACCTACATTGAGGATGATGGCTACAGCCATTAGACTTGTGAGGGTGATACTACCTCCAGCTGTGATAAATGGTAGGGGCAGGCCAGTGATGGGCATGAAGCCAAGGGTCATTCCCACATTGATAATCAGGTGGAAAAAGAAGATGCCGGTAGCACCTGTTGCCAAGAGTGTGCCGTAGGTGTCTTTTGCTAAGGCTGCGATCCGCAACCCTCGCCACAGCATAAAGACATACAGTGCTAGAACGACAACAGAGCCAAGAAAACCGAATTCTTCAGCCACAACTGAGAAGACAAAGTCGGTGTGATTCGCCGGTAGGAAGTGGAGTGAACTTTGGGTTCCATTTAATACTCCCTTGCCAAAAAAACCTCCGGAACCGACGGCAATAATGGACTGAATGATGTTCCAACCTGCACCACTCGGATCCGAATAGGGATCGAGGAAAACCAGGATTCGAGTAAGCTGATATGGCTTGATGATGCTAACCCAGCCCTGAAGAGATATGACAATGACTGCTAATGAACCGACAACAAGAACAACGCCTGCGATGATGATATGCTTTGTCCTGCCGTTACCTACGTACCACATGGTAAAGAACAGACCGATAAAAATGGCTGCCGTACCTAGATCTGGCTGTAGGAGGATCAGACCCATAGGAACCAGCACCAGGGCAAAGGCCTTGGCTACTCCTTGGAGGCTGAGGGCATTCTCCTCCTTCTCGAAGAACTTGGCAAGGACTAAGACCAGCGCAATCTTGGCTAGTTCGGAGGGCTGCAAGTTAAGTGGTCCAAGTCTGACCCAGCGCTGTGAGCCAAAGACAGCCTTGCCTAGAAAGAGTACTATCCCTAGAAGCGACATGGCGGTGATGTAGATAACCCTCGACCAACGGGCCCATGCTCTGTAATCGAGGGATACAATGACAACCGCGGCAACAAGACCTAGACCAAAGGCAATCAGTTGTCGCTGGACATAGTACCAGGGACTCATGCCTGCGGCAAGGAGTTGCGAATAGGATGCTGAATAGATAACGACAAGACCAATAACAGTTAAGGCAATAACAGCAAGAATTAACGGCCAATCTAGATTGCGCCAGTAGCGACGAGGTATTCTCACAAATCTCACTCCTGATACTATTATACAAGGTTTTTAGGTTTTTTCCTAGATAAACTAGTCCAAAAGGAGTTGACCCCCATTTTCCTCTCTGTTATAATCTTGACTTTTACAGTAAAAAAGTGAAAATGCCTCTGTAAATACCTGTTCATCGGTATCGCAGAGGCATTGCTATTTCCACAACG
>JAAZLY010000133.1 GCA_012799115.1 Bacillota bacterium | reverse complement strand
AAGGGATCGCTTGATAGATTTGTATGATGCTCAGGTGCTCAGCCACGAAGCCATTCGACAAGCTTTACTTGAAGTGGCGGCATCTTGTGAGCGTGTTCAGCAAAACAGGATAGCCCGTTCATGATTGTCTTTGCCTGAATAATGTGATATCCTAGTCTTGCTTTTTTCGGTACAATCCGTCCTTCGTCCCATCCACCGCAAAGTGAAAGGTAGGCAGACACATGCAGAGCCTAACAGCAACGGGCATATGGCCGCGTTTTAGAGCCAAGTTTATTGGAGATCGCACCTTCTACAAAATGGCTTTGGTTTTGATCATCCCAGTTATCGTGCAAAATACCGTGACCAACCTTGTTAACCTGTTGGACAATGTCATGGTGGGGAGTCTCGGTACAACCCACATGTCTGGCGTCGCCATTGCCAACCACCTAATGTTCGTCTTTAACCTGACCATTTTCGGGGCTCTATCTGGGGCCGGTATTTACGGTGCGCAATTTGCCGGGGCCAAGGATTGGGGAAGTTTCAGAGAAACCCTACGCCTCAGACTCCTCGTTTCTGTGGCAATTTCTGCAGTAGCTGCGGTGATTCTAACGCAGTGGTCTACTCCCCTGCTTTCCCTGTACCTGGCCGGGGAAGGAAACCCCGCAGATAGTGCCGCCATGCTCCATTATGGAACACAATACCTAAAGATTATGCTCTGGGGGCTCTTACCCTTTGCCTTAGCCCAAAGCTACAGTAGCGCCTTGCGAGAGGCCGGAGAAACAGTACTCCCTATGAGGGCCAGCGTTATTGGAGTCATGGTCAATTTAGTCTTCAACTATATTCTGATCTTCGGGAAATTGGGATTCCCAGCTCTGGGCGTTCAGGGCGCAGCGATCGCAACAGTCGTGAGTCGCCTTGCTGAGCTTGCTATCGTGGTCTACGTATCCCACAGGCATCAGGACCGATTCCCCTTTGTAATAGGGCTTTACCGCTCGCTGCGAATCGGTAAGAACTTGGCCAAAAACGTGATGATTAAAGGAATGCCTCTGCTTGTGAATGAGTTTCTCTGGTCCGCAGGCATGATTACAATTACACAAGTTCTCTCCACGAAAGGTCTGGCCGTAGTGGGCGGCCTCAATATCGCTACCACCTTCACCAACCTATTCGGGGTCTTCTTCTTCTCCGTCGGAACCGCCGTAGCTATTGTAACTGGCCAAGCCTTAGGAGCGGGCGATCCCGACTTGGCGAAAGCACAGGTCTGGAAACTCCTCTTTTTTGCCGTAGCTCTATCAAGCGTAATGGGTCTGATCCTGGCGGTCAGTGCGGGATGGATCACCCAAATCTACAAAGCCGAGATCGAAGTTCGCAATCTAGCGGCTTCCTTCATGCGAGCAACCGCCTTCTTCATGCCTTTCCAGGCCATAGCCAATTGCTGTTACTTTGCCATCCGTTCAGGGGGACGCACCATCCTAACCATGATCTTTGACAGTATCTATGTCTGGGTTGTCTGCTTGCCATACACCTATGCTCTCGTTGCCTTCACCAGCCTTGGCATCGAAAGTATCTACCCCCTGAGCCAGTTAATTCATCCCCTCAAGGCGATCTTAAGCCTGGTGGTTGTAAGTGCAGGTTTCTGGGCCAGAAATCTAGTGGAGGATAAGGCTGCTGCCTAATCTAGGCCAGAGAAGTTCTATAATAGCGTCAAAAAAGCCCCGTGGTTTTGCACCATGGGGCTTTATCATACCCTGAGTGGTCTTGATACAATCTGTCCGGAAAATCCCGGTCTGCCGCAGACGCTTCAAAAGGCTTACTCAAGGCCTCTTTCCTAATATCAATCCTGAAACCGCACTCGGTCCGATGCAGACATCTCCTTCCTAGGCGTCCTCCATCAACCACCTTGGTGGACAACACCCATCATCATTTCTACAGTCTCCATGGGTAATCCCTCCTGGTCAAAATCCAATACGTTCACCGAGACATGCGGAACTTTCGCCTCCCCTCTTGTCCTTGTCTACCTTGAATTCGCTAATACTCCCCAGTTTCTTTACGAACTCCATACATAACTAAGGGAGGGCTTTTCGTTTTCGCGCAGAAATACAATCCTAATTTACCTAAAACGCGTGTAGAAAAGGAAGGTGTTGAACATGTCTCATCCGAAAACGAAGATCCTGGTTTTGTGTTTGCTTATGTTTGTTATGTCAACTCTAGCTGTACCCGGCCTCGCCCAAGAGGAACCCATTAGGGTTGGTTTGCTGACCCCCCTAACTGGAGCTGTGGCCACCTATGGTCAGTCTGTCCGAAACGCCGTTGTCATGGGTATTGATTCCATTAATGCCTCCGGCGGAATCAACGGTCGGCAGATTGAACTGATCGTCCTAGACGACAAGGGAGATAGTACAGAGTCTGCCCAGGCGGCCCGCAGATTGATCGATCGAGAAAAAGTAGCCCTCATTATGGGCCCTGTCATTACCCCAGCTGTCATGGCGGTGGCACCCATTGCCCAGGCTGAGGGTATTCCCATGATTACCCCCACCGGAACAGGTGATCAAATCACAGAACTCGGGGATTATATTTTCCGTGCGGCCTATAAGGATTCATTTCAAGGTAGGATCATGGCCCAATTTGCCTACGAGAATCTCGGTATTACTGAAGCCTCCATTATCTACGACATTGCTAATGATTATTCTGTTGGGCTCCGCGGTGCTTTCAAAGCTACCTTTGAAGAACTTGGCGGTAAGGTCATCTCCGAAGAGTCCTATTCAACGGGTGACAATGACTTTAGTGCACAGCTCACTTCGCTAACCATGCGCAATCCGCAAGCACTCTTTATTCCCGACTACTACTCGGCCGCTGGTCCCATTCTCATGCAAGCCAAGCTGATGGGAATGACATCCGTCATGCTCGGCGTTGATGGTTGGGACTCCCCCGATCTGTATGCTCTAGCAAACGGATTCGAAGAAGATGGGTACATTGTCAATCACTACTCGCAGGATGACGAAAGTCCCATGACGCAGGCTTTTATTGCAGAGTATACAGCGAGATACGGCGCTGCGCCTGATGCTCTAGCAGCCTTGGGTTATGACGGAGTATTGATTGTGGCCCGGGCCTTGGAGGCTGCTGGTTCCACAGATCCAGAGGCAATTAAGCATGCCCTCGGCACAGTCAAGAACATTGAGGCCGCCACTGGCACGATAGATATGGATCCAGAAGGTACCCCCATTAAATCAGCTGTTATCTTGCAGAGCAAAGGCGGCAGTTGGGTACTTGTTGATAAAATAGATCCTAGCGGAAGGTGACAAGATGAACTGGTACGTAATAGGCCTGCAACAGCTTATCAATGGCCTAGCCCTAGGAAGTGTCTACGCATTAATTGCCCTAGGCTACACAATGGTCTATGGGATTATCAAGCTCATCAACTTTGCCCATGGTGAAATTTACATGCTCGGTGCCTATTTAGGCTTTTACGCCATCACCAGCCTCAACCTCTCCCTGGTGCCTGCTATGGTGCTAGCCATGGTTTCAGCGGCGATCATCGGCATGTTGCTTGAACGAGTTGCTTATCGACCACTACGCTCTTCGCCCCGCATCGCAGTGTTAATCACTGCGATAGGGGCTTCCCTACTCTTTCAAAGTACAGCGCAGCTTGTGTTCGGAGCATCCTTTAAGCCCTTTCCCCAAGCAATTCCCTTTACCCGCATCCAACTAGGACCTGTGTTCACAACGAATCGCCAACTCCTGATCTTTGGCGTTGCGGTGGCCTTGATGATTGCCTTGCATATTATTGTGCAATATACAACGTTTGGAAAAGCCATGAGGGCAGTGTCTATGGACAAAGATGCAGCACAACTCATGGGTATTAATATTGATCGTGTCATATCCATAACCTTTGCCCTTGGTTCAGCCCTTGCAGCAGCTGCCGGCATCCTGGTGGGAATGTATTACAACCGAATCGATCCCTATATGGGGACGATGCCTGGGCTGAAGGCTTTTGTGGCAGCAGTTCTAGGGGGAATCGGAATTGTTCCCGGAGCGGTTGTGGGGGGACTCCTTATGGGAGTTGCAGAGAACATGGTGGTTGCCTTTGTTTCATCCACATTACGTGACGCAGTTGCTTTTGCCATTTTAATTGCAGTGTTGCTATTTCGTCCTAATGGCCTTCTGGGCAAGAATCGAACGGAGAAAGTGTAGGTGAGATCATGAGAAGGAACATCCCCAAGATGAATCGCCGGACAATGTATACTGGTCTAGCTTTGGCACTAATTTACCTGTTGGTTCATGGTCTCCAGGCCTTTGGCTTGTTACTGTCCTACCATGTCCAGATCCTCAGCCTGGCCTGTATCAATATCATCTTGGTAGTCAGCCTGAACTTGATTAATGGGTTCACAGGACAGTTCTCCATTGGGCATGCCGGGTTTCTGGCAGTGGGAGCATACTCCTCAGCCTATCTAACGGTTACGTTTCATACTCCATTTTTCGTGGCGCTCCTCGTAGGAGCCATTTTCGCAGGCATTGTTGGCCTAATCATTGGGCTTCCAGCACTAAGGCTCAAGGGCGATTACCTCGCCATTGCTACCCTTGGCTTTGGAGAAATCATCCGGGTCATTATCCTCAACACCCAAGCCGTTGGAGGAGCCCGGGGTTTCTCAGGGATACCAAATTACACGACATTCGGTAACTCTTACTTGCTGGCCATACTGACAGTTTTCGTGATCCGTAACTTCGTCAACTCTGATCACGGCCGCGCCTGTTTGGCCATTAGGGAAGACGAGATTGCCGCTGAGTCTTTGGGCGTACACAGCACGTATTTTAAGACACTTGCCTTTTCCCTGGGTGCATTTTTTGCCGGGATTGCCGGCGGCTTGTTCAGTCACTACCTACAATATATGGCTCCCACCTCAGGTCAAATTGGCTTTATGAAGTCCATAGATATCCTAATTATGCTGGTCCTTGGAGGACTAGGAAACATCACGGGGTCGGTGATCGCCGCAGTTGTACTAACGATCGTTCCTGAACTGCTCCGTGGCTTTGCGGAATACCGCATGGTAATTTACTCGATCATCTTGATTCTTGTCATGATCTATCGACCTGATGGCTTATTAGGTGGCCGAAGTCTTGGCTACGCCAGACTCAAAAATTCCATAGAAGGTGTGAAAGCCCATGCTAGCCACAAATAACTTGCAGGTAAATGACCTTTGTGTCAATTTCGGGGGACTACAAGCAGTAAACAAGGTCTCATTCTCCCTCAAACCGCAGAGTCTAGGTGCTTTGATTGGACCAAATGGCGCTGGGAAGACGACTGTGTTCAATGCCCTAACGGGATTGTGTAGGGTGAGTAGTGGACAAATCGAGTTTGGTAACGAACACATCGCCAACCAGCCAGCCCATTATATTGCCCGCAGAGGTATTGCCCGGACATTCCAGAATATCCGGCTTTTCAAGAACCTCACCGTGCTCGACAATTTGCGGATCGCCTATCATCAAAACCGCCAATATCCCTTGCTGAGCGCCATATTCTTGACCACGAAGTTCAGGCAGGAAGAAAAACAGATTACTGCAAAGGCGGAGGAGGCTTTAAGCCTAGTGAATCTCAGCGAGAGAAGCCAAAGCCTGGCAGGTAGCCTGCCCTACGGCGAACAGCGACGGGTCGAAATTGCCCGGGCGCTTATGCTCAATCCCCATCTTTTGTTACTAGATGAGCCTGCGGCAGGCATGAATCCCCAGGAAACCCAGACACTTTTGCAGCTAATCCGGGATCTTCGAGATAACCTCAAGCTCAGCATACTTCTTATTGAACATGATATGAAACTTGTGATGAACCTTTGCGAAGAGTTATTCGTCCTTGACTATGGACAACTCATTGCTGCCGGATGCCCCAAGACTGTGCAAAACGATCCCCGTGTGATCCAGGCATATTTAGGGGGAAAAACCGCATGACAATACTCTCAGTAGAAAACCTTTCCGTTCACTACGGAGTCATTCAAGCACTCGAGGATGTCAGTTTCTCTGTTCAAAGTGGAGAGATCTATACTCTACTAGGAACCAATGGTGCAGGTAAGACAACGACACTTCGCACGATTTCCCGCCTCCTATCCAGCACGAGCGGTAGAGTCGAGTTTGATGGCAAGGACATATCGAGTGTACCGAGCTACACCCTGCCTGCACTAGGACTTTGTCATGTACCAGAGGGGCGGCGGGTCTTTCCCCAGTTATCGGTGAGCGACAATCTGTACCTTGGAGCATACCATCGCAAAGACAAAAGGGAGGCTAAAGATGATCTCCAATATGTCTTTGATCTATTTCCCCGCCTAAAAGAGCGGCGCAACCAAGAAGCAGGCTCCTTGAGCGGAGGCGAACAGCAAATGTTAGCCATTGGCCGTGGTTTGATGGGAAGGCCAAAACTGCTACTACTCGATGAACCATCGATGGGTCTAGCTCCCTTGTTGGTCGAGGAGATCTTTGGAATCATACAAACGATCAATCGTGAAGGTACTACCGTGTTACTGGTGGAGCAAAATGCACACCTGGCTTTAGGCATTTCCCAGCGAGCCTGCGTTCTAGAAACTGGCCGGGTTGTGATGACTGGCGAGGCTACAGATATTTTGGCCAATCCCCGCATTAGAGAAATCTACCTCGGGGTGAGTTGAACCGATGCAGGAAAAAACAAAAGCTCTCAAGGCTGCCTTTCCCCATACGATTCCTATTCTAACTGGGTTTATGTTTCTTGGTATGGCCTATGGAATTATTATGGAAAGCAAGGGGTATCATGCTGGTTGGACCACTTTGTTTAGCTTGGTAACCTTCGCGGGCTCTGCTCAATATGTCGCCATCACCTTTCTCACAGCCTCCTTCAATCCCACAGCTGCACTTATGATGACCCTGATGGTCAATGCGCGGCACGTGTTTTACGGCATATCACTCTTGGAGAAGTATCAAAAGGCCGGTAAGTATAAGCCCTATCTGATCTTTGGTCTCTGCGACGAGACATTTTCCATTGTCTGTAGTACAAAGCCGCCCCCGGGGATTGATCAAACCTGGTTTTTTCTTTGGATTACCCTGCTAAACCACAGCTATTGGGTGCTAGGATCCCTCCTTGGGGGACTAGTGGGATCGTTGATTTCCTTTGATCTCCAGGGGCTTGACTTTGTCCTGACCGCGCTTTTTGTTGTCATTTTTACGAACCAGTGGAAGTCGCAAGACGATCACAAACCAGCAATCTGCGGTGTTGTCTGTTCTACTGTGTGTTTGATCGTCTTTGGACCAAATCGGTTCCTGATCCCTTCCATGGTGATCATTCTACTGATCTTGAGCGGATGGCGCAGAAGCTACCTAGAGAAATATGAACTTGTAGAGGAGCCCATTCCATGACATTGACTCCGGTGGAAACCTTGATAACAATCGGCATCGTCACGTTGGGCACTATGATGACGAGATTCTTACCATTCCTTCTCTTCAAGGGTGCTGATGCCAAGAATTCCTACATCAACTATCTTGGCAGGGTGCTGCCCTATGCTTCCATCGGTTTACTCGTGGTTTATTGCCTCAAAGACGTGAACCTAAAATCACCAGCCTATGGAGCATCTGAGGCGATCGCCATATTCTGTACTGCGGCATCGTATTATTGGAAGGAAAACACGCTCCTCAGTATCGGAGCTGGGACAGTCATCTATATGCTCCTGGTGCGACTTTAGGACAACCACATGAAAAGGGCCTCTGCAACTAGTTCTAAGCTAGCTGTAGAGGCTCTCTGTCTAAGGTGGCAAAATCAATAGCAGGACAAGCTACTCGTTAATGGTCTATATCTTTTGCACTACTGGACACTCAGGAACAGCCTTACCCAGTCCATGGTCCCACGCCCAAGCAACAATCTGAGCATGATTCGCTAATTGCAGGATGTCCCGGATGTTCGCCATATGGTATTTCACCGTTCTTTCACTGATAAAGAGGCGTTTTCCCACTTCTGCATACTCGTGCCCCTGGGCCACTAAATCCAAGACCTCAATTTGCCTTTTGTTTAGACGATCAAGATCTCCGTTCAATAGGCTAGGCGCAGATTGCTTCCGGAACTCCTTGAGAATCTCAATCTCTAAGCCGGGAGAAAAAGGATTCTTACCGCACTTCAATTCCCAGAGTCCAGAGATAATTTCGGTATCCTCTAGATCCTTGAGTAGATACCCAACTGCTCCAGCTCGAATTGCTCGAAACAAAATGTCTGTTTCAGCGAAACTTGTGAGCATTAATATTTTGACTTCCGGCCGCTCAGCTACAATCTCTTTTGTGGCTGCGATCCCATCGAGCTCCGGCATGTTGATATCCATCAATATTACATCCGGTTTGGTTTTGCGTGCCTCTTCCACCGCTTCGACACCTGTGGAGACAACGCTGACAATTTCAAACTCGTCTTGGAGAAGATTCCTCAGCCCTTCAACATACAAGGCATGATCATCTGCAATCATAATGCGCATCATTATGGTCTCCCTTCGTCAGAGGAAATTCAACTCGGATTTCCGTTCTGCCTGGCATGGAAGAGATGTGAAGTTTGCCCCCAAGCAGACTTGCCCTTTCCGAGATAATGGCTAGTCCAGAGCCTCCCTGTTTTGCGTGCAAGGCTTGGTTTGGATCGAATCCTACACCGTTATCCACAATACTCAAGATCCAGTTCAGACCACTTGGAAACAATTCCACATGTACCGAAGTGGCAGCGGAATGTTTCAAGATATTACTGAGGGCCTCCCTCACAATTTGGCAGATCTGCATCTTCTCCTCTGGGCTAAATCCCTCTCCTGTTAAGTTCAAAACGATATCTTCAGATCTAAAGTCATCATGCTCCCTGAGTATCTGCAATTGCTTCTCCAGAAGCATCCGCAAACTGGTATTCTCATACTCTCTAGCTCGCATGCCATGGACATAGGCTCGCATTTCCTGTTGGATTTCGTGCAAAACCTCCCCTAGACGGTGTGTATATGTTCGGGTCTTTTCGGTATTGCCTCGATCCAGCTCCCGGCAGATTGCCCGAACCTGCAGGCTACTAAAGGCAAGAGCTTGTCCAAGATTATCATGGAGATCTTGGGTAAATCTCGTTCTCTCCTGGGCGATAGCCAGTTCTTGTTGTTCGAGACTGAGCCGAGCTTGAGCCAGCTTGAGCGCAGTGATGTCAGTGATGACCATGACCTTTCCTCGCACACGACTAAGACGGTCGGTGACGATAGATACCGATACATCATAGAAGTTTTCTTGCTCCTGGATTCTATGCTTCATTTCTAGATGCTGATCGGTTCCACTCTTGCGCTCCAAAGAAGCTAGTTCAGGGGAAATATCTTCAAGAAGCATGCCGATCCCGTCTTTGCTCCCAAACATGCGGCTAAAAGCCGGATTAAGATCTACCACTCGACCAGACTCATCGACCACAACGACGCCTGTTTCCATTGCTTCTAGCACCCTTTCCCAGGCAATGGGTACAAGGGAGAATAAGTCAAAACGATAGATAGCCCAGAACATCAACCCCGAGGCCACCGAAAAGACAAGGGGAGTAATGTCATGGGAGGCAGGACGAACGCCTAGGACATAAAGGAGGTTAGAGATAACGACCAAACCTATTCCCCCGAGAAGAAAAAGGGCTTGTCCTCGATAAATACTGTTCTTGTTTAGCGCTGCTTGGCCGGCCAAAAAGATGGATGCAAAGTTCAAGGCATAGGACTGGGCAAAGTGCACCAAGAACCAAGGCCCGTACTGCTTGTCCAAGACATAAATCGGGCCGGCCGTGTTAAGTGTCAGGTTTGTTCGCACCAATCCCCACACGGGATCGAACCACACCAGGAAGATGGTAAGAGCAGGAATGATGAACAAAGGTAGAACGGTTTTCCATTGAATCCAGTGAGCACGCCCTGTAAATTGACAGGAAGTGAGAAACCAAGCAACGGGTCCTAGGCTGTAGGCTATGTATTGCAGGTTCGCCCAAAATAGTTTGTGTTCCATCGTCATGGCTGAAACTTCAAAGACGTTGGAGACAGACCATAGGGTGCCAATCATCATACAAAGGGCCAATATGTCTGTGCCGGGAACATGTCGATGCCGCATACCGTAGACTGCCAAGGCCAAGGTCATCAAGGCAGATGCAAATAGGAACAAGGTATAGGGCACGAATTGATAGGGTATACCGTTCACCTCCAGATCGATTGCATACTGGGAAATTCCCCATAATTTGGCACAATTCCTTCCCTTTTCCCTGCCTACGAGTCTCATTTCAGAGGAAAATACAAAGGAACAGAGGTGTAAAGGGAGAATTAAGCATGCGTAGATCGCAAAATAGAAGGTGGTGATCGTTGGCTATGGCGACGCAAAGAATCAAGGTGTTTAACAGTGCGTT
>JAAZLY010000132.1 GCA_012799115.1 Bacillota bacterium | reverse complement strand
CGGATGAAGTGAAGAATGTTGATAAGGATCTAATTATCCGCTGGATGGTAGGTAGAGACTTGGTCAACACCTATCCCGCCAGAACGACTTCGCCAGGAGAAGTCATTTTAGAGGTAAGGAATCTGAGTCGTAGAGGAGTGCTCCATGATATCAGCTTTGATCTCAGACGAGGCGAGATCCTTGGTATAGCCGGACTCGTTGGATCGGGACGGACAGAGCTTGTGCGTGCCCTTTATGGAGCGGATCCGGTTGATGAGGCGCAGGTAACGCTAAGAGGCGAGACGGTGAACGTGTTATCACCAAAAGAAAGTATCAAAAATGGTCTGGGGTTGCTGCCTGAGGATCGTAAGCAAGAAGGCCTCATTTTGGAGCAGTCGATCAAGAGCAATGTTACTCTATCTAACTTGAAACGAGTATTGAGAGGATTGTTGATCAATCACGGCGACGAGAAAAAGATGGTTGACTCATATATCCAAAGTCTAGCCATTCGAACTCCTAGTAATCAGAGTCTCGCCAAGAATCTAAGTGGAGGGAACCAGCAAAAGGTAGTCCTCGCTAAATGGCTCTTTACGGATAGTGACATCTTGATTTTTGATGAACCAACACGAGGCATTGATGTCGGGGCCAAATATGAGATTTACCAACTGATGAATCAACTGACCGAGAACGGGAAGTCCATCATCATGGTTTCATCGGAACTTCCAGAGATCATTGGAGTGAGCGATCGCGTCTTGGTTCTGCATAAGGGTAGAATCACAGGCGAACATCTCAGAGAGGATCTCAATCAAGAGTTGATCATGAGAAATGCCGCAGGGGAGGCTAGTTGACATGCAAGAAACTAGTTTACAGAAAAAACCAGGTTTTCTGTACAGGATAAGTCACAGTTATTATAAGCCAGAGATCTTTGCTGGTGTAGGGCTGGTAGCACTTTCGGTCATTTTGTCCTTTGCCACTCCCTATTTTCTAAACAGCAATAATCTGATCAACTTAGCACGGCAGATATCCTTGTACGCCATTATTGCATCGGGAATGACCTTCGTCATTCTCACTGGAGGAATTGATCTTTCGGTCGGTTCGATTGTGGCTGTAACCGGTACTTTTGCTGCTGGTTTTATGAAGAGCGGAATGCCAGTTTCCTTGTCCGTCCTCCTAGGATTGTTAATTGCCGTCGTGTTCGGGGTCTTCAACGGACTCGTTATCTCCAACACCCGTATTCCTCCCATTATTGTGACACTGTCGACAATGTCCATTGGGCGGGGAGCAGCGCTTTTGTACTCCAACGGATATCCTATCTCTGGATTACCTTCAACATTCACCTCTTTTGGACGTGGGTATCTTGGGCCTCTACCAATTCCAGTCTACGTCATGGTTGCGATTTTCATCTTGACGTATATTGTGATCACGAATACTCGCTTCGGCAGGTATGTATATGCTCTTGGTGGTAGCGAGGAGACCGTGCGTCTGTCGGGAATCGCTGTAAAGAAGATTAAGACACTTGTCTATGCCATTTCTGGACTATTGGCTGGTATTAGCGGTCTGTTATTGGCATCACGCTTAGGCTCCGGTCAACCCCTTGCAGGTGACGGCTGGGAGTTGGACGCCATTGCAGCAGTTGTCGTTGGTGGAACAGATATTGCCGGAGGTCGGGGTACCATAATTGGAACCATCATCGGGGCCTTCATCATCGGTGTGTTGAACAATGGTTTGAACCTACTCAACGTTTCGCCCTACCTTCAGTTAGTTGTTAAGGGCTTTGTCATCATCGGAGCTGTATTGGTCAGAGCGGGTGTTGTCAGAAACAAGTAGATATTTGGGCTTGGATTAAGAGAGGCTGGGGGGCTTTCATGAGAAGGCCCTCCAGTCTGTTTCTTTCTTCAGCCTACTTTGATGAGGAATTCGCCCCTGAGCAGAGAACTAATAAGAAAGAGAAGGGGTGGCCCTGTCTAGATTGATCTTGAGGGAGGAAGAACACAGTGGATGTTTTGGATCGAGTCAGACATGGACTTATCGTGTCATGCCAAGCATTAGAAGGCGAACCTCTCCATGGACCCATGCTGATGGCTGCCATGGCCAGAGCTGCTCAATTAGGTGGGGCGGTAGGTATTCGCACGAATGGAGTTGAAGAAGTCGAAGTGATCAAAAAAATGACCGGTCTTCCGGTCATCGGCATCAAGAAGGTGACAAATGACCAAGGTCAAATGTGCATCACACCAAGCTTTGCCCATGCCAAGGAGCTCGTTCAGGCCGGTGCTGACCTAGTAGCAATTGATGTAAGGCATGAACGACCGTTCGGGGAACCTTTAGGGGAATTACTGCCCAGGATTCGCCAGGAGTTGAAGATCAAGGTAATGGCTGATTGTGCCACCTTAGAAGACGCCAAGAAGGCTGCGGAGATCGGTGTGGACGTGTTGGCATCTACCTTTGGTTTTCGGCAAAGTGAAATTGGGATTGAACCAGACTTTCACCTTCTAGAGGACTTGTTGGGCCTAGGTCTTCCCGTTATTGCCGAAGGAGGCTTCTGGTATCCGGAACAGGTGGTTCAAGCTTTCAAGATGGGTGCTTGGTCTGTAGTGGTGGGCAGCGCCATCACCAGGCCTTTGGAGATTACAAAACGCTTTGTTCAAGCTCTAAACAAGGAAGGAATCGTTTAGGACGGAAAAAGGGACGAGCTGCAGAAGAACAGGTTCGAGTAACCTGACAATGAAGATAGTGAGGATGAAGATATATGGAGTTTCCTCGGATGGTCTGTGTCAAACAATCCTTTGTGGGGCCAGTCATAGCCGATATCGAACAAGAGGTCACAAGACTTGGTCAGGGTGGATCGTTTTTCGATACTCGGAGATTTAGACTGAAGAGGACTTTTTCCTCAGAGAAGAGAAGTTGCCTGTGTTTGGAGGTGTAACTCATTTTACAGAAAATCTTGGTGATTGCAGACGATCTAACCGGCGCTAATGATACAGGTCTTCAGTTCGCGAGGTATGGGTTGAAAACAAGTGTTGTGATGAGACAAGGCAGCTCACTGCCTGGATCGGCGGAACGTGCCGTAGATGTAGTGAATACGGATAGCAGATCCTTCACTGCGTATCAAGCCTATGAAAGCATGAAAGCGACCCTAAGTGGGTTAGAGTTTTCCAATTACGATCTGATCTACAAGAAGATCGATTCTACCTTACGGGGGAACATTGGATCGGAGATCAACGCCCTGATGGACTTCCATCCTTTTGACGTTGCGGTGGTCGCTCCGGCCTACCCTGCCCATGGACGCTTAACCATCGGTGGGTTTCATGTTGTCCATAACGATCTGCTGGAGGACTCTGAGGCTGCTCGCGACCCGAGAGCCCCTATTCGGGAGTCCCTCATTCCTTCACTCTTGGCCCGGCAAACAAAGCGACGCATCGGTCACATTGCTGTGAATACCATTCGTAGCAAAGCTTTATCGAAGGA
Source organism: Bacillota bacterium (assembly GCA_012799115.1). Classification (GTDB taxonomy): domain Bacteria; phylum Bacillota; class Limnochordia; order Darwinibacteriales; family Darwinibacteriaceae; genus UBA5420. Next base: position 14,136 of record JAAZLY010000132.1, on the reverse strand, counting down.
GATCGAGTCCTTACTCCAGACCAAGCATGAGATTTTGGTCTTTGACAGTGCCACGTCTGGGGACTTAGAGACGATCGCCAATGCACTTCTGCCCTACCAGAAGCAAGTTTTGTGGGTGGGTTCAGCAGGATTAGCTCAAGCTATCGCCAAGAACGTAATGGGAGATATAGCCAAAAATGTTCAGTCTGAGTACCGCCCCATAGGCCCTGTGGACCCTGTTTTAATTGTCGCAGGAAGTGTGAACAAGGTAACCCGGGCACAGGTGGAAAACTTGACAGAAACAGGGCAGGCTCAGGTGCTGGATGTTCCAGCACATGTCCTGATAAGTAACGATGAGCTAAGCCCCTATATAAATGAAGCGACCTCCATACTTAAGACCCAGCAGAATCTTGTCATCACAGTTGCACAGTCCCAGGGGCCAGACCCCGATGTAAACAGGGAGGGCGATACGAGCCTTCGCATCGTGTCTAGACTGGGGGAGATAGCCTGCCCAGTGATCACGCACTGCCCTTTGGCGGGAGTCGTCCTTACAGGGGGCGATACCGCACTGGAAATCTGTCGACGGCTCGGCATTACAGGGCTTCAGATCGTAGGAGAAGTGGAAGAAGGCATTCCTATCACCCTGGCCTTTGGTAATGGTCTTTATCAAGGTCCTATCGTAACCAAGGCTGGAGGCTTTGGCCAAGTAGATTCACTACTTCGTGCGATCCAGCAGTTGAAGAAAGAGGAGGAGCCCGATGCGTAACCCCAGACCAAAGATGGCCATCACCATGGGAGATCCTGCGGGGATTGGCCCAGAGATTATTGTAAAAGCACTTGCCCACCCAAACATCCATGCCATCTGTGATCCAGTAGTGATAGGTGATGCCAAGTTTCTAGAAAGAGCGGAAAAGATTCTAGGCACAGGTCTTCGCATTCAGCGAGTGGATGATATCTCCGCAGGCAAGCCCTTGGAAGGAGCGATCAACTGCCTCGATCTGAACGTCGCCCCTGAGACCCTAAACTTTGGCGAGTTATCTGGTCTGGCGGGTCATGCTGCCTTTGAATTTATCCGGTGTGCAGTTGAACTTGCTTTGCAGGGCAAGGTACAGGCTATTTGTACCGCTCCATTAAACAAGGCTTCTCTGCACCTCGGGGGACATCCCTATCCTGGCCATACGGAACTCTTGGCTGAATTTAGCGGCGTGAGAGATTATGCCATGATGCTGTCATCGCCTCAGCTCAAGGTGATCCACGCTACAACGCATCAGGGACTCGTTGATGCGATTGAGACCCTCCGTCCAGAGCGAGTCTACCGCGTCATTCGCTTAGCCCATGAGGCACTGTTTGCATCAGGTATCCCATCGCCGAGAATTGCAGTTTGCGCCATTAATCCCCATTCTGGAGAACAAGGGCTCTTTGGCCGGGGCGAAGAAGAGGAAAAGATCATTCCAGCCATTACCCGGGCTACCCAGGAAGGAATGTCTGTTGATGGACCTGTTCCCGCAGACACCGTCTTTTATAAAGCGATCCAAGGAGAATACGATATTGTTGTGGCTATGTATCATGATCAAGGGCACATTCCTGTTAAGCTACTTGGCTTCGAAGCGGGTGTAAATATCACACTCGGACTTCCCTTCATTCGCACGAGTGTCGATCACGGAACCGCCTTCGATATTGCTGGAAAAGGTCTAGCCGACGAATCCAGTCTGGTAGAAGCGATCATTCAAGCTGTGGAAATGCTAGGGCCGGTTGCCAGAACCACAGATTGAATATAGGGTAAGACACCAATAGAAAGAAAGGAGAATTGTTGTGGCGTACGAGTATCATGTTGCAAAAACCGGGTCGGATTGGGGCAAAGGGAGCAAAGACGATCCCTTCCTAACCATCAACAAGGCGGCCTCTGTGGCCATGCCGGGTGATTGTGTGATCGTTCATGAAGGGGAGTATCGGGAATGGGTTAGGCCCAGAAACAAGGGTCTCAGTGATGTTAGAAGGATTACCTACAAAGCTGCCGAGGGCGAAAAGGTAGTCATTAAGGGATCAGAGCGGGTTCAAGGTTGGATGAAGATCGAAGGTTCCGTTTGGAAGGCAGTCCTACCTAACGCCATGTTTGGAGACTTCAACCCTTATCAAGAAGTTGTCTTTGGGGATTGGCTTGTGGAAACAGATACAGGCAGCGTCAAGCATTTGGGAGAGGTATACCTAAACGGAATGTCATTCTACGAAGCTGGTTGTTTGGAGGACCTAAATCATCCAGTGATTCGCCGCGAGATCGTTGATAACAGAACCGAAAAGACAGTACCTGTCCATCATCCCGAGCAAACGAAGTATCTGTGGTATGCGGAAGTTACAGAGGAAACCACGACGATTTATGCTAATTTTCACGATTTCGATCCCAATGAAGAACTGGTTGAAATCAATGTAAGACCAGCTTGTTTCTATCCTGTCAGACCGGGCATTGATTATATCACGGTCAAAGGCTTCGAAATGGCCCAGGCTGCTACACCTTGGACACCTCCAACAGGCGATCAACCTGGACTCCTTGGTCCTCACTGGAGTAAGGGGTGGATTATTGAAGATAACATCATCCATGATTCTAAGTGCAGTGGGATAAGCATCGGTAAAGAAGTAACCACTGGCGATATGTTTCGGACCAAGCACAGGGATAAAGCGGGCTACCACTATCAGATTGAAGCAGTCTTTAATGCCCTGCATATTGGTTGGAGTAAAGAGAAAATTGGATCCCATATCATCCGCAACAACAAGATCTATGATTGCGGTCAAAATGGAATTGTCGGTCACTTGGGCTGCGTCTTTAGCGAGATCTACAACAATCACATCTACAACATCGGTCTAAAAAGAGAATTCTATGGCCATGAAATTGGCGGTATCAAGCTCCATGCAGCCATTGACGTGCAAATTCATGACAATCGTATTCATGACTGTTCCATGGGAGTGTGGCTCGACTGGCAGACGCAGGGTACGCGGGTTAGCCGCAATCTCTTCTACCGGAATAACCGCGACCTCTATGTAGAAGTAAGTCATGGTCCTTACATTGTCGATAACAATATCCTAGGTTCCGATTATTCCCTTGACAACTGGTCCCAGGGTGGCGCCTATGTCAACAACCTAATTTGCGGGAAAATGGACAATCTCAAAGTCCCTAATCGCCCCACACCCTATCACTTACCCCATAGCACACAAGTGGCTGGTTATGGAGCCATTGTTGGTGGAGACGATCGCTATTACAACAATGTCTTTGTGGGTAACAACTCCGATGACTTAGTTGGAACCGCCTACTACAACGGTTCTCCCGTCTCTTTCGAAGAGTATCTGGAAAAAACGCATAAGGATTTTAACGATCTGGAACTTTTCCCAGAAGTGGAGCAACCAGTATATATCAATAACAACATGTATTTGAATCGTGCTCTGCCCTTTGATAAGGAAGAAAACAAGGTAGTCCTAGACGAGTTTAACCCAGAAGTCCAAATCATCGAAGATGGCGATCAAGTCTTCTTGAGCTGCAATCTTCCGAAAGAGTGGGCTGATCTATCCACGCAGATCCTAGACTCGAAAACACTCAAGCGGGTCAGAATGGCCGGTCTGGATTTTGAGAATCCAGATGGAAGCGAAGTAACCCTTGATGTAGACTATTTCAATAACAAGAGAGCCAAGGAGAGCGCGATCGGACCCATTGCCCAGTTAGTCGCAGGACCCAATCGAATCAAAGTCTGGTAACGAACTTGAATGGCTTCGTAAGAATGTTGGGAGATGATGAGTTTTGAAAGCGGATCATGTGTGTACTTGCGGTCAAAGACACCTACAACCCCAATCCATTGTGCGGGTTGGCTCGGGCATTTTAGACTCTATGGGGGCCATCATCCAGGAGTTATCCCTCGGGGGCTCTTGTGTCCTGGTCTGCGATGGGAATACCTATGAAGTAGCTGGCAGTAAAGTGTTTGAGCAACTTCAAGCCGTAGGTAAGGATGTCCAAGTGCTAAAGTTTCAACGTAGCGAAAATCTAGTCCCAAATGAACAGGCCTTAGGAGAGCTCTTTCAGGCTCTGGTCTCAAAACCGGATTTCCTGATCGCTGTTGGTTCAGGCACGATTTCCGACCTGACTCGCTATGCCGCGTTTATTGCGGGAATCCCCTTTGTGCTTGTGGCTACAGCTCCTTCTATGGATGGCTATTCTTCGACGGTGTCATCGTTGGTCCAGCACGGGACAAAGCAGACATTCCTCGGCAAAGAGGCCTTTGCCATCCTAGGTGATACGCGGGTGTTATCTGAAGCACCCCTGCACATGATTCAGTCGGGTGCCGGCGATCTACTTGGCAAGATGATTTCCCGGGCTGATTGGAAACTAAGCCATTTGCTAACCGGTGAGGCCCATTGCGCTAGCATCCAAGAACGTGTTAACCAGGCCATTGATTTGACTGTCGAGCAAATGAATACCCTCGCCGTCACATCAGAAGAGTTTGCTGAAACCCTGATGCAAGGTTTGATTCTCTCAGGGGAAGCCATTACACTCTTTGGTGGTTCCCGTCCAGCTTCGGGGGCAGAGCATCAACTGGCCCATTATTGGAAAAAGCTAGCCTTGAAGGAAGAACGGACTATAGGATTACATGGACAGAAGGTTGGTTGTGCAACCCGGATCATTTTAAAGGTGTATCACAAGGTTGCAGAGCGCGTTCGAAGAGAGGGTAGTACACAGCTGCAAAGGAGTTTCGACCAGGTTATGGCGGAACTTCCGAGTGTAGAGTGGTATGATGCCCTTCTAGAGAAGGCAGGCATGAGTTTTACCCTCGATGGGCTTGGCATTCCAAAAGAATGGGTTGAAGATGGCCTGCTGAATGCAATGTACTTACGGGATCGCCATTCCATCTTAAGACTCGCAGACGAGTATGGCTGGCTCGAAGACATCACACGCCAGATCATGCTAGAAGAGATCGACTAGGGCTAGATACATTTAGGATATTTCACGCCTCCACCTTTTTGGTGGGGGTTTTTTTGCTATTGGCGAGAGTGGAAACTTGCTCCAGGCGGGAGTTTTATTACCAAGTAATGTTGTCTTAATGCCAAAAGCGTAAAAACAGGTCAAATTTCTTAAGAAAATAAGAAGGAAAATGAAGAAAAGCAATGAATGTATACTTTAGAAGAGGTCAGACATCTTACAACAAATTAGGGCGGGGGGGATGTTTCGAGACGGTCCTATAGTCTGTATCATCTTGAAGTTGCGTTAGACATAAAGGAGATTTGAGAGGAGAGTGTATTGTTATGAGAAGAAATTCGATACTCGTTATCGCAGTCTTAGCCTTAAGCATGATGTTTTCTGGTCTTGCCATGGCTCAGAATCTTGAGATCTGGCACATTTACGTGACCAACCACCAGACCAGACCCATGCTAGAAAATGCAATTGCTCGCTTTGAAGCCGCTAATCCTGGCGTAAAAGTCGAGAGTATTCCCGTTGTAAACGATGAGTACAAGACGAAGCTCATGATTGCCATGGGTGCTGGCGATGAACCCGATCTGTTCTTAAGCTGGGGCGGCGGGCCACTTCTTGAGTATGTGAATGCCGGCAAAGTGTGGAATATGAAAGATGGTTTGCTTGAAACTGGTCTGATGGACAACTTCATGGAAGTAACCCTAGGACCCGTAAACTTCCACGATGGAATCTATGGTGTTCCTCTGAACAACGTGGTTGGAGCCGTCGTATTTTACCGCACCGACATTTTTGAGCGCCTAGGACTAGAGATTCCTACCAACTTTGATGAGTTGATGGAAGTAGCAAAAGTGCTCAGAGCTAACAATATCCATCCCTTCACCCTCGCTAACCACAATCGTTGGACTGGTTCGATGTACTATATGTACCTCGTAGACCGGATTGGCGGTCCAGAGACATTTGCCAACGCAGCTAACCGTACCGGCGGGGCCTTCAATGATGAGCCATTTGTCCGTGCTGGCGAAGTCATCCAAGAGATGGTCGCTGCAAATATGTTCCCTCCAGGCTTTAACAGCATGGATGAGGACTATGGACAGAGCCGTACCCTGCTCTATACTGGTCAAGCAGCTATGTATCTGATGGGCTCCTGGGCCACAGCAACCATTACGGCGGAGAACCCAGATGTTCTTCAATACATCGACTTCTTCCCATTCCCAGCAGTCGAAGGCGGCCTTGGAGATCCAACCAACATGATTGGTACTCCAGGTAACAACTACTTCTCGATTGCCGAGAGCAGTCCTAACAAAGAGTTAGCATTGGAACTCCTACGTTACATGACCGACCAAACAGCGGCAGAGATGTTGGTAGAAGCCAACGCAATTCCTCCCTTTGTGGGCGGTAGTGATTTACTCACGAATCCTCTCATGATTAAGTTGTTCGAGACTGTGGAAGCAGCCAACCATGTGCAGCTTTGGTACGATCAGTATCTACCACCTGAGCTAGCCCAGGTGCATTTGGATACAACCCAAGCCGTATTTGGCGGTAGCATGACTCCTCAAGAAGCAGCTGATCGTATGGAAGAGGCTGCCCGTAGGTTCTACAACGAATAAGTTAAAAGAGAGTAGGCGTGCAATCGAATTGCACGCCTACACAGACCAAACTCTTTGGTCAACAACGTGGAGAGGTGCGTATGAACAAGTTAAAGGCATTATTACGTAACGACAGAATTGCAGTGGCGGTATTTCTGGCACCGGCCTTGTTCTTCTTCGCTTTATACATGATTGCTCCCATTCCAATTTCCGCCTACTATTCACTCTTTCGTTGGAGTGGAATCGGAGAGAAGGTCTTTATCGGTCTAGGAAACTGGGCGGAACTGGTGAAGGACCCGATCTTCTGGTTGTCATTCCAAAATAACCTCAAACTTGTTGTGGTGTCCATCGGTACCCAACTTCCAATGGCCCTCCTGTTAGCAGTGTTCCTGAGCGCGAGGACTACAAAGTTGGCGGGATTCTTCAAGACAATCTACTTCATTCCATTATTGACTTCATCTGTAGCCATCGGGGTTATGTGGCGTTATATCTACGACACGAACTTCGGGTTAGTCAATGTCCTACTTCGTAACCTTGGGCTCTTTAGTTGGATTCAAGACTGGCTTGGTGATCCCAAGTTGGCCCTTTATTCGGTTATGGTCGCCATCAACTGGCGCTTTATTCCCTTCTATATGATTTTGTTCTTGGCAGCGATTGTAGCCATTCCTGAGGAGCTCTTTGAAGCAGCCATGATTGATGGTGCAAGGGGTATCCAGGTGTTTCGCCATATTACTCTGCCTCAACTACGTCCGACGATCATTAATGCAGCTGTTTTATCTTTAGTGGGTGCCCTTAAGTTCTTTGATATTGTCTTTGCTATGACCAATGGAGGTCCAGCCCATGCCTCGGAGTTAATGGCCACATATATGTACAAACGTTCCTTTACCGACTTTCGCATGGGATATGGTAGTACAGTGGCAGTAGCCATCTTCTTGATCGCCATGGTGATTTCTACAGTCTTCTTGAACTCAACTCGACGTCGAACGGCTCGAAGCTAGGAAGGGGAGAAAGTATGCGTATTCTGCAAAACACGATCAAGTATTTCCTAGCTGTAGTGTGGTTGCTTGTTACCGGCTACCCCTTTGTTTTCATATTCCAGTCGAGTATGAAGGGGATGATGGAGTATTTCACGACTTCGGTCTGGGCCCTACCCCAGAAGTTCCATTTCGCCAACTACCTCCAAATTATCCAGGCTGGGTTCTTAAAGTATTTCCTGAACAGTGTGATTGTCTCCTTGGTTGCGGTATTTCTCGTAGTCTTGACCAGTTCGATGGCTGCCTATGCCATATCCCGCATCCGGTTTCGCTTTAGCAAGGCCATCTATGGTTTGTTCTTGGCGGGAATGATGATTCCCATGCATGTTACCTTGATTCCTGTCTACACGATGACTCGTCGACTAGGTTTGTATGATTCCTTAAGTGGTTTGGTTGGTCCCTATGTTGCCTTTAGTCTGCCGATCTCCATCTTCATCTTGGTTGGCTTTATACAAGATATTCCCTTGGAGTTGGAGGAAGCGGCTGTGATGGATGGAGCAAATCGATACCAGATCTATGGACTCGTTGTACTCCCGGTGATCAAGCCAGCATTGTCAACGGTGATGATTTATAATATGGTCATGTTGTGGAACGAGTTTGTATATGCACTTGTACTTCTATCGAGCCCGTCAAAATGGGTCTTGACCTTGGGACTTTGGAATTTCAGAGGTGAGTATGGAATCGATATTCCCCTTGTCATGGCAGGCTTGGTCCTTTCGGTCTTGCCCTTGATCATTGCTTACGTCTTCCTTCACGAACAAATTATTAAGGGAATGACGGCGGGGTCAGTAAAGGGATAGTCGGGGAAGTGCGGACACTAATGGATAGGGTGATGATATGGCTATTGATAGAATACCTCGGCAACAAGCATGGCAACAGGTTGCTAGACAACTGCAGGAATTGATTGTGCAAGGACATTGGGAAAAGGGGGAAAAACTGCCAGGCGAGATTGAGTTGGCCAAGCAGTTTGGTGTGAGTCGATCGACTCTGCGGGAAGCTTTGCGTACCCTCAGTTCCAATGGATTGGTGAAGATTAAGCATGGGGAAGGAAACTTCGCCTGGTATCCGGAGGTGGAAGAGTATCTAAATCCCCTGATGCCCAGGCTCTTGGTTGAACGGGAAGATATCCTCTCGATTATGGAGGCACGCAGCATGGTGGAAGTCCAGACAGCACGTTTGGCTGCCACGAGGGCGAGTGAAGAAGAACGAGCAGAGCTACAATCTCTCTTGGAAGAGATGGAAGCGTCGATTGACGATCGCAAGCAATTTGCCCACTACGATCATGCCTTTCATAAGCAAATTGCCATTGCAACCAATAACAACGTCATTATCAAAATTTATGAAGCGATTGAAGTCTTTTTGGTGTCGCAGCAATTGGAGATTGTGGACTATGCTGATGCGATTGAAAGGGGCGTCAATGATCATCGCGCCATTTTAGATGCGATATTAGACAGCGATGAACAGAGGGCTGCGGATGCAATGCGTAAACATATGAAACATACCTATCAGGCTATTATGGCCAATAGGGGAAAGGAGAAATAGCGTGAAGAGAATTGGTTTTATTGGTCTTGGACTGATGGGCGAACCCATGGCTATCAATTTAGTGAAAGCCGGTTACAAGGTGATTGCCTATGACCGCAATCCCGAGAGGACCGAAGTCTTGGTGCAGGAAGGTGCTACTGCGGCCAGTGGCCCCCGGGAGGTTGCCCAGGCTAGTGACGTCATTATCACGATGCTGCCAAACTCCCCCCATGTGAAAGAGGTTGTCTTAGGTGAAAATGGCCTGATTGAAGGGATTCGGGCAGGTCAGTATGTTGTGGATATGAGCTCCATTGCTCCCCTTGTTGCCCAAGAAGTCGCAGAGGCTTTGGCGGAAAAGGGAGTAACCATGCTCGATGCACCTGTTTCAGGCGGTGTGGAAAAGGCACGGGCCGGCACATTGGCCGTTATGGTAGGGGGAACAGAAGAGGCATTTGCTGCGGTGAAGGAGATACTCGAAGTGATGGCTGGATCCGTCACCTTGGTTGGACCCGTTGGGGCAGGACAGACGACGAAATTAGTCAATCAGATGATTGTTGCTTCGAATATTGCCATTGTCGCGGAGGCGATGACCCTCGGCAAAAAGGCCGGCGTAGATCCAGAACGGATCTTTCAGGCCATTCGAGGAGGCCTGGCCGCGAGCCAATGCCTTGAGGATAAGGCACCAAGAATGTTTAGTGGAAACTTCGCTCCGGGGTTCCGTATCAGCCTCCATGCCAAAGACTTAGCGAACGTGATTGAGACAAGTCAAGACTTACATGTGGCTATTCCCTTAACCACACAGGTTATGCAAATGATGCAGGCTCTAATTAACGATCAACATGAAGACGTCGATCACGGTGGACTTGCGCTCTTTTACGAAAAAATGAATTCGCTTTCTTTGAAGCAAGAAAGCTGAGGGTGTGACATGATGAAGAATCGGGATTTGGATTATCTAAGCAGCAAAGCACGTGCCGTACGAGAGGGAATTGTGCGGGCGATTGGCACGAACAATAAGGGTCATCTTGGTGGTTCCATGTCCTCGGCTGATGTGGTGACTGCACTTTACTTCTACAAGATGAATCACTGGCCGAATGATCCGAGAAATGAAGATCGGGATCGCTTTATCTTCAGTAAAGGCCATTCGGTTCTGGCGCAGTATGCAGCGCTCGCTGAATGTGGTTATTTCCCAGTCGAAGCGCTCCCTACCGCCAAGCAATTGGGGTCCTTCCTGCAAGGTCATCCTGAGCGGGATCGAACACCCGGGATCGAAGCGAACACAGGTAGTCTAGGACAAGGACTTTCCGTTGGCCTAGGAATGGCCCTAGCTGGGAAATTGGATCAGAAAGACTATAAGGTGTATGTGATTGTGGGCGATGCAGAGCTGGCCGAAGGACAAATCTGGGAGGCCGCGACCACAGCAGCGTTTTACAAGACGTCAAATCTGGTGGCAATTGTTGACCACAACAAGATGCAGGCTACCGGCGTTATTGCCGACATGTATGATATTGGCCAGGTTGCTCAGAAGTTCGCTGCCTTCGGCTGGCGTGTGCTAGAGATCGATGGTCACGACATGGAAGCGATCGTTGATGCCCTGGATGCCGCTGACGAAAACACAGGACAGCCAGTCTGCATTGTAGCCCATACAGTGAAGGGTAAGGGCGTCTCCTTTGCCGAGCATAAGGCAAGTTTCCATAATGGAGCCATGACCCCAGAGCAATATGAACAAGCACTAGAGGAGATCGCGTTGGGATGAGGTGGAGAGAGTGATAGAGATGAAGAAGGCATGTCCTCGAGAGACCTATGGTAAGGAGCTACTGAAGGCTGCTGGGGAAGACAAAAGGATTGTTGCCCTTGATGCAGACCTAAGTGGTTCAACGATGTCATGTCTGGTAAGGCAACAGTATCCAGAACAGTATTTTGAAATGGGAATTGCTGAGCAAAACATGGTGGCGGTCGCAGCGGGTCTAGCCTTAAGCGGCAAGATACCTTTTGTGCACTCCTTCTCGGTGTTTTTGACAGGGCGGGCCTTTGAGCAAATCAGGCAAAGCATAGCTCTAGCTGGGGCGAACGTCAAGCTCGTTGGCTCAAGTTATGGATTTTCCGATTTTGGCGATGGCGCTACCCACCAGGCCTTGGAAGATGTGGCTGTGATGAGGGCACTTCCCAATATGACGGTCTTAGTACCCATGGATCCCGGTGAGGTAGTGGAAGCGGTGGCCCTAGCCAGGCAGATTGAAGGTCCGGTGTACATTCGAATTAGTCGGACAGAGATGGAATACATGCCAAGGGAGTATCCTAGGGGAACTCTGTTAGAGCCATCCTTGATGGCTGATGGTAAAGATATCACGGTGTTTTCAAACGGTCTAATGACCAAAGAGGCATTGCTAGCTCGAAGCATTCTTGCCGAAGAGGGAATCTCTTTGCGAGTTGTGAATGTAAGTTGTCCAAAGCCCCTTGCCAAGGAACAGATCCTAGATTACATGCGTGATGTGAAAGGCGTAATTACCGCCGAGGAACACAGTGTCATCGGTGGCCTAGGGAGTGCAATCCTAGAAGCGGCAGCCCTTGAGCCCAAACCTACCTGCCTGATCGGTGCAAATGATACCTTTGGTCAATCAGCAGAGAGCCATGAGGAGCTACTCGAGCATTACGGCCTAACCTTTAAGACCATCGTTGAGCGCGCCCGTTTCCTAGCTAGAAGGGATGTGTAGTCGATGATATCTGCCTTTGATTTAACCGGCAAGGTTGCAGTCGTAACGGGAGGAGCCCAGGGGCTCGGTTATGCTATGGCTGAGAGTCTAGCCCAGGCGGGAGCATCGCTAGTAATTGCTGACATCCATGGGGAAAACGCCATTCAGAGTGCCAAGGTACTGCAGGAACATGGTCATAAAGCCATCGCATGCTCCGTCGATGTAGCAAACCGTAAGAGTGTTGATGAGCTTGTGGCCTTTGTCATGAACCGTTTTGGTCGGCTTGATGTTGTAGTCAATAGTGCGGGTTTGAATCGCCGGCAGCCCATGTCCGAGATTCCAGAAGAAGACTATGATACGATCATGGAAGTCAATCTGAAGGGAACCTTTAATGTATGTCAAGCTGCAGGAAATGCCATGTTGGCTGCGGGAACTGCAGGTTCCTTGATCAATATTTCATCTATGTCTTCTCGCATTATTAATCGTCGCAGGCCCGTTGGCGTGTATTGCGCATCGAAGGCTGGAGTAAATGGCCTAACACGAGCCTTTGCCGCGGAGTGGGCCGAACACGGAATTCGGGTTAATGCCATTGCCCCAGGTTACTTCCGTACGCCCCTTAATGAGGCTTGGATCCATACCCAACAAGGGGAAGACGCCTTGGCTCAAACACCCATGGCCCGTTTTGCTCAGCCTGAAGAGATTGGACCTACCGCTGTGTATCTGGCCTCAGATGCCTCCAGCTTTATGACTGGGCAAGTCTTGGTTCTTGATGGAGGCTATACGATCTGGTAAGGGGAAAGAGCACGATCAACAACGTAGGAGGTTCTGACGTAATGCTAAATGCGGCAATTGTTGGATATGGTGGGATGGGTAAGTGGCATCACAATGCAATTCGTGCGGCGGTTCCAGGTATCGAGGTGATTAGTGCCTATGATCTTCGTCCTGAAGCGATGGAGGAAGCAAGGAACAATGATCTGACGGTATATGGAAATGCCCAGGAACTTCTGGCGGATCCCAACGTCTCGTTGGTCATCATTGCAACCCCAAACGACTCTCACAAAGACTACATTATTGGGGCTTTGAAGGCAGGTAAGCACGTTGTTTGCGAAAAACCTGTGGTCCTCAGTGTACGGGATCTCCTTGAGATTATGGAAGTGAGCAAGGAGTCTGACGCCTTGTTTACCATCCATCAGAATCGTCGTTGGGATAAGGACTTCCAGATCGTAAAGACGATCTTGGATGAAGGCACGATCGGAAATCCATATTTTATTGAAAGCCGCGTCAACGGTTCTAGCGTCTTCTTGCACGGCTGGCGGGACTACCAGGTGAATGGTGGTGGCATGCTTTACGATTGGGGTGTGCATTTGATTGATCAGGCGCTCCAGTTGATTCCTGAGAAGGTAACCTCTGTGACGGCCCATATCTTTAACGTCTACTCGAAGGAAGTAGACGATAATGTCAAGATTCTGCTCCGCTTTGAGAGCGGTCTATCGATGATGTTAGAGGTGGCGACCAATTGCTTCATTCCTGCACCACGCTGGCATGTTTCCGGAGCAGATGGGACTGTTGTGATTCAAAACTGGAACTGTGACGGCAAGATTGTGCAGCTTGCGGACAGAGAGGCACGCAAATGGGATAACGACATTGTGTATACAGCTGCTGGACCCACTCGAACGATGGCACCAAGACCGGTGAATACCACAGTGGAGAAGGAACTACCTAACATTCGGGATGCCCGGGGTAACGAGTACCATCGGCATTCCTCGGCCGACATTTTCTATCATAATCTCATTGCAGCCATCAAGGGCCAGACGGAGCCTTATGTAACCGCTGAGCAAGCCCTACGGGTGATCAAAATCATCGAACTGGCCTTTGAGTCTGGAGAAACGGGACGGGGAATATCCTGCTTGGTCTAGATGGACAGAGAAAAGTATCGGAGGGGAAGGTATGGAGAGGACAAAGGTAGCGTTTATTGGTGTAGGAGACATTAGCGGTATTTACTTAGAAAACTTGACCAAGACCTTTAAGCAGATTGAAGTGCTTGGTGTCTGTGACTTGGTCCGTGAAAAAGCGGAGCGGGCACAGGAGAAATACGGTATTCCTAAGATCTATGAAACGATGCACGATGCCTTTGCCGATGCTGAGGTGGACATTATCCTTAATCTCACTCGGCCTTATGAGCACTTTGAGGTGACCAAGGCTGCCCTGGAGGCCGGTAAACACGTCTATTCCGAAAAACCTCTAGGGGCAACGAAGGAAGAGGGCGAAGCGTTGATCGCCTTAGCCGCCGAAAAAGGTTTAAGTATTGGCGGCGCACCAGATACGTTCTTGGGTGCCTCGATTCAGACCTGCCGTAAACTAATCGATGATGGATTTAT
>JAAZLY010000131.1 GCA_012799115.1 Bacillota bacterium | reverse complement strand
ATCTTACGGCAGACATTCGCAGCTATACTGATGCTGGATTCGCTGATCGGAGAATCCAGTTTAATCCAGACGGTAGCTTCAGTGGCGTAGTTGATAACAAGGTTAGACTAGAGCCCGAACTAGCCTATGCTATGGATATTGAGCTTGACTTCACCGAATTCACTGAGTACGCCGACACCTTCACAGCTAAGTTCATGCATCAAAATGGATACACCAGTGGTGCGTTGGAGAGCTATGCTATTGACCAAAATGGGGTTATTGTAGGAAGTTTCTCCAATGGTCTAACGAGAGCCCTCGGACAGGTTGCCTTGGCACGGTTTGCAAATGCCGCCGGACTGCAGCGCTCTGGTTCCACGATGTTTATTGACACACCAAACTCTGGTACAGCCCAAATTGGTGCTGCTGGAATACCTGGGTTTGGACAGATTTCCCCAAGCTCGTTGGAGATGTCCAATGTGGATCTGAGTGAAGAGTTCACTGAGATGATCATCACGCAAAGAGGTTTCCAGGCCAACTCGCGGATCATCACCACTTCGGACGAAATGCTACAGGAGCTTGTGAACCTGAAACGATAGCAATATAGTGGGGCTGCATTAGCAGCCCCCTAATCCATGAAAGAAATGGAGTGCAAGCAGATGGATCTGGCAACGCTATTAGGAATTATCATCGGTACCGCATTGTTGATAATCTCAATCATTATGGAAGGCGACATCATGTTGTTCTGGAGCTTCTCCAGTGTGTTGATTGTCTTCGGGGGCACCTTTGCCTCGATTATGATCAACTTTTCCATGAGCCAAGTTCTCAGTGTGTTTCCCCTGTTGAAAGTTGCCTTTTCTAAACGAGCAAATGATAGCATCGCTATGATTCGGACACTCGTCGACTTTGCTGAGACCTCACGGCGCGAGGGTCTTTTGGCACTCGAAGAAAAAGCTTTGTCAGTAGATGAGCCTTTCTTGCAGAAGGGGATCCAATTAGTCGTAGACGGTACAGACGCTGAGCTAGTACGGAACATTTTAGAAATTGAGTTAATCTTTTTAGAAGAACGTCACAAACTTGGTCAAAAGATCTTTGAACAGATGGGTGCTCTGGCACCAGCCTACGGCATGATTGGTACGCTTATTGGTCTTATTGCCATGCTCGGGGCGCTAGATAACCCAGACCAAATTGGTATGGGTATGGCGGTTGCCCTGATTACAACCCTTTATGGCTCGGTCGCTTCCAACCTAATCTTTCTTCCCCTAGCTGGGAAACTGGGTATTAAGAGCGATGAAGAAATCCTTTTGAAGCAAGTGATGATTGAGGGTATTTTGTCGATTCAAGCAGGTGAGAACCCAAGGATCGTAGAAGAAAAACTAAAGTCGTTCCTGTCACCGGCCGAGAGAGTAGCATCCCCCGACTCCAGAGGAGGAGAGGTAGCATCTGAGAGGGTGACTGCGGATGCGTAGGAGAGAACGGGAAGAGTCAACGAATACTGGAAGTTGGTTAACGACCTATTCCGACATGGTTACGCTTTTGCTTGCCTTTTTTGTTCTACTATTTGCCTTCTCCAGTATTGATGAGGGGAAGTTTAGTTCCGTGATCAATGCCTTTCAGAACTATT
>JAAZLY010000130.1 GCA_012799115.1 Bacillota bacterium | reverse complement strand
ATCTGATCTAAGCGGCCATAGAGAATGTTCACATCAACTTGGCAAGTTTTAACGAGACGTGACATCACGGGTTCGTGCGCCTTGCTGTCAATAAACGTCAGCTGGAGCAGGGTGTGGTCTGACTCTTCTAGATGAGCAAGCTGCTCCTTGGGATAATCCAAGAAACCTCTCAGCATACGTTGGGTAGCAGGGGAGGCTGGTCGAGTAAACACATCCGTGACAGGTCCTACTTCTTGCAGTACGCCATCCTCCAGAACCGCAACATTGTCACAAATATTCTGGATGACTTCCATCTCATGGGTAATCAAGACGATGGTCAGCTTCAGACGTTCGTTAATGGTTCTGAGGAGATGAAGGACCGATCTGGTGGTCTCAGGATCCAGGGCAGAGGTGGCCTCATCGCAAAGCAAGAGTTGTGGTTCGCTCGCGAGAGCGCGGGCAATGCCAACACGCTGTTTCTGTCCACCACTGAGCTGCCCGGGGTAACTTTGTAGCTTATCAGTGAGCCCAACCAGCTCGGCTAATTCACGTACTCGCCTTTGGATTCTATCTTTGGGATAGCGAGCCAACTCCAAAGGAAAAGCGATGTTGGCGAACACGGTACGCGAATGGAGTAGGTTAAAGTGCTGAAAGATCATACCCGTCTTTTTGCGGGCCTCCCGCAAGTCCTTGGCATTCAAATTGTTCATAAGGATTCCATTTACCCATACTTCACCTGAATCGGGTCTTTCAAGCATATTAATACAACGAATGAGAGTGGACTTGCCTGCACCGCTTGGACCAATCACCCCGAAGATACCACCAGCGGGGATGGACAAGCTAACTTTCCGAAGGGCGTGGACTGTAGTTGCGCCAGGAAACGTCTTTTGCACATCCTTAAAGATGATCATGAAACTCCTCCTCAAAATAAAAACCCCTTCCCGAAAGAAGAGGTTTGACCATCAAGTTTGCTACTCTAATGGAACAAAACATCTCCTCCCATCTCTCTGAACACCTGGTTCAGCTGGAATTGGCACCTTGTGTGAAAACACACTGGTTGCCGGGCTTCATTGGGCCAGTCCCTCCGCCGCTCTAGATAAGAGTTGTTAGTAAATCCATGTAATTAGCATAAGTATACGGTTAGTTTGTAGCGTTGTCAATCACAAAAATTCTTTTCCTTGTTTCAATAAACAACCATTCGTCAGCGAAGATTTCTAGCTATGGGAGGAAAAACGTGGTATAGTTAGATTATGGTGTAGTTTATACATGAGTTGCCACGCCCTAGGTAGTGGAAAAGCAGGGAGGCATAGCATGGGAAGCAAACTATTGTCCACTAGGACCCTTGAAGACATTTTGAACCGTACGTTGGGAGCCCTCGAAGATGGACGAGCACAGATCCATGATGTTGCTCAAGCCGCTCGGGATGAGTGTCGAAGAACGGAGGTTCTTTTCCAGGCTGTGCAAGCGGAGATGGCGGAGGCCATTAGTGACGTAGAAGCTCTCACGGCGAGGTTTGCACGCATCAAACTCGACTTGTTCGAGTCTAACAAAAACTTTCAAGAGTATAGTGAGCAGCAGAAGAAAATGATTTATGAGGAAGCCGCCCAGGCACGGGAGGCACTTACGGCCGCCAAGGAGCGGGAGCGTCTCCTACGCGTAAGGCGAGACAATCTTGAGCAGACCTTGGCTCGACTGCAAGATATTGCGGCCAAAGCCGAGCGTTTAGTGTCTCAAGTTGGTGTTGCTTTGGGCTTTCTGTCTAATAGTATTTCTGATGTAAATCAGCAAATAGAGAATTT
This sequence comes from Bacillota bacterium, assembly GCA_012799115.1. Classification (GTDB taxonomy): domain Bacteria; phylum Bacillota; class Limnochordia; order Darwinibacteriales; family Darwinibacteriaceae; genus UBA5420. Next base: position 2,144 of record JAAZLY010000130.1, on the reverse strand, counting down.
CCAAGCCCGTGAACATGCGGGTCAAGAGTTAGTTAAGGGTCAAGAGATTGAGCGCCGGCGCATGGCTAGCGCATTACACGATGGACCGGTGCAGGACTTGGCTAATGTCATGGTGCAATTGGAGGTCTGCGAGAGACTACATGAGGCGGGACGTCATTCTGAGGCCCTGGAAAATTTCGCCAAATTGAAGAGCGCGACCCAAGCCACGATTGGTCAACTACGGGGTATTATCTATGATCTAAACCCCATGACCCTCGATGATCTGGGTCTAGTGTTGACCACGCGTAATGGTCTAAACAACTTCACGAAGCATACGGGAATTCAGACAGATTTTGTCCTCTTGGGCAAAGAGGTTCGCCTCGATAACCAGGTGGAAATGGCCGTTTTTCGCATCATTCAGGAGTCCTTGAACAATTGCCGCAAACATGCTAATCCTGGCTCTGTCAAAGTGACTTTGGAGTTTTCTGATCGCTATATTAGCGCAGAAGTACGGGATGATGGGGTGGGCTTTGATATGACCACTGTTCAGGCTAAACTTCGATCGGGCAAACACTATGGTTTACTGAGCATGCAAAGCCGTGCTCACGTGCTGGGTGGTTCGGTACAAATGCACAGCGAGCCAGGGAAGGGAACGAGAATGCTGGTGAGAATTCCGCTGTCCGTGGACGAAGGAGTGACCAACAGTTGAGTGACATACGTGTATTAATTGTGGACGATCATCCCCTTTTGCGGCAAGGTCTCAGCAGGCTCTTGGAGCTTGAGGGGGGCATCAGTGTGGTTGGACAAGCCAGTAACGGTGTAGAAGCATTGCGGCTAACCAATCAATTGGTCCCAGATGTCCTCTTACTTGATATTAATATGCCAGGGATGAATGGTATTGAAGTCGCTAAGACCATTCGAGAACAACATTCTAAGACAGAGATCCTTGTCTTAACCATTCATGACAACGAGTCCTATGTTAATGAGATGATTCGCATCGGCGCTAAAGGTTATCTGTTGAAGGATGCTGAGCCCCGCGAAGTAGTCCAAGCGATCAAGAAAGTCGCCGAAGGTGAGACAGCCTATTCTAGCCACTTGATGGAACGAGTCATGGAACGTTATCATCAAATGGAGGTACACTACGGACGCCTGCAAAGCGCAGCGGCCATCCACGACTTAGATTTGACAAATCGTGAGCTAGAGATCCTTCAATACATCTGCGAAGGACTGAGTAACAAAGAAATCGCCAACGCCCTTTTTATTAGTGAAAAGACGGTTAAGAACCATATTACGAGTCTACTTCGGAAGCTCGAAGTGGATGATCGAACACAGGCTGCGGTCTTTGCAGTGAGCCGCGGTATGTTTTCCTCCTAGGACACTAACTGCCTGGAAGTGTGCCGAGGAATTCCAACTCATTGATGAGCAGACGGAAACGGCAACCGAGCACAATGGATGCTTCTTTACACATTTCCATTCGAGTAAGATAGATTTCGAAGAAATCCATAATTTGGCAGACCTCTTGGTCAAAGGAGATCTCCAGAGTAATCAGATGTTTAGCAGACTCAACATAGAGTTTGCTGTCGGTGATGGCTAGATTCACTCGATCGTGAATGCCAGGGCGTGGATCGGTTAGGACCCGATTGGACCTGGTGCGGTGGGCATCACTCTTGTCAGCAAGTATGAGGGCTGAGGTGATGGGACTCACTGCCTTACCGATTTCCTCTTCGTGGTTTCCGATGGCTGTTGCAATCTCGCAAATCTCCTGAACATCCATGCCGAGACGGCGTAGCTCGCCGTAGACAATGTTGGCGCCAGTAATGGAGTGGTGCTTGCGATTGACGAGATTTCCTATGTCATGAAGATAGCCTGCTATGGCGCCAAGTTCGACGGTACGTTCATCAAATCCGAGTTGGGCCAAGATCTGGGCTGTAGTGTTCGACACATAGGTTACATGGCGCAGACCATGTTCTGTGTAGCCTCGGGCCTTAAGGTAGGCACTGGAGTTATCAATTAGGGTCAAAAAGACGGGATCTTGCCGAATATCCTCGAGGGTAAGCATCGCTAGATCCACCTCCTGCTCCATTGTTTCTCTAAGTTATAACACAGGCCAGTGGCCTTGACAAGCAAAGCCAAAGATAAGTTTTCCCCATGGTCCTAGTGAATTT
>JAAZLY010000129.1 GCA_012799115.1 Bacillota bacterium | reverse complement strand
TGGCTGAGAAATGGGATAGTCTAAATCTAGGTTCTCTTTTCCAAGGGTGGTCAAGTTCTGAAGTCACCGTTGGTTGGTAGAGATGCAGATAGGTAGATATTTTGGGATTCCCCTTAAAGTGAATCCCTTTTTCATTCTGATCCTGGTGCTAGCCGCTGTCTATGGAAAGTTGGTGGAAGCCCTCGTACTTCTGGGCGTTGTACTCTGGCACGAGAGCTTTCATATTCTTATGGTTAAGGCCTATCGTTTGCATGTGAGCGAGGTCGAACTCTTGCCCTGCGGCGGTGTGGCCCGTATCGATGCTCTGCTGCAATTGAACCCGGAAATCGAATGGTTTGTGGCCATCGCTGGACCACTCAGTAATGGCTTGCTCCTTTTTCTTGCCTATGCGCTACTACCCTATGTTCAGGTTGAACCTTCATGGTTTGAGTTTTTTGTTCAGGCCAATCTAGGTATGGCCGTGTTTAACCTATTACCAGCCTTACCCCTAGATGGAGGGCGGGTATTGCGGGCTTTCTTGGCAAAAAGAAGGGGATTTAAGGACGCGACCAGAGTCGCAGCACGGCTAGGACAGGTGCTAGCTATTGCTTTAGCAGGTTGGGGAGTTTACCTTGTGGCGCTAACTAGGCTACAAGGTTTATTGCACGTTTTTTCAGGTCTTATGTTGTTTCTAGTCGCTATGCAAGAAATGAAGAATGCCAGTTACGTCTTTATGCGTTACTTGACAAGTAAGAGACAGGAATTACGTTTGAAAAGGGTTCTTGTGGCTCGAGAGATCGTGGCCACAGAGGAGGCCTCTTTAGGTGAGGTTCTCCGGCATGTTCAACCGCCCCATTATCATCTGATCTGGATCATCGATCTCGAAGGCGGGATTATTGGTTTCCTTGATGAGTTGGAGTTAATTGGAGCCCTCTTTGAACATGGATTATCGCATAAAGTAGGGGCCGTAAAGGCACATCGAATATAATACTAGACGAAGGGAGTGGGCTTATGGACAAGCGTCTCATTCCGCTTCTGCCGCTGGTTTCCAAGCCAGCGCGTTATACAAATCATGAACTACATGCAAAGCACAAGAACTGGACAGATGTGGCCGTTAAGGTCGCTTTGGCCTTTCCCGACATATATGATGTAGGAATGGGTCACCTAGGCTTTAAGATACTCTATGCACTCATTAATGGTAGGAAGGACGCCTTGGCAGAGCGAGTGTACGCGCCTTGGGTTGACATGCAGACCCAGATGGAAGAAGCGAGCATTCCTCTTACCGCTTTGGAGTCCGGTCAAGAATTAGGGGCCTTTGACTTAGTAGGGTTTACCTTGCAGCACGAGCTTAGCTACACAAACATTCTGAAGATGTTGGATCTGGCCCAAATTCCCCGGAGAAGTTCGCAGCGAAGCCAAAAGATGCCTTTGATTATGGCTGGAGGTCCCTCGGCGTTTAACGTAGAGCCTCTCGCTGATTTTCTGGATTTTGTTGTCCTAGGTGAGGGTGAAGAGGTAATTCATGAGATCCTGGATCTGGTGATTGATAGTCAGGCTCAAAATCTGGAAAAGGATGAACTTCTGCAGAAACTAGCTGGTCTTGATGGAATCTATGTTCCTAGTTATTATCAACCAATCTATTCCGCAGATGGGAGATTTCAACGTATTGAGCCACTGCGTCAAGGAATTCCCCCTAAGATTGAAAAAAGGGTGGTCCAAGACTTTAACCGCCTTCCGTACCCTGAGGAGTTTGTGGTGCCTTATGTTGAAGTGATCCACGATCGTGTAATAGCGGAGGTTATGCGAGGTTGTACAAGGGGTTGCCGTTTCTGTCAGGCTGGGATGGTGTACCGACCTCTGCGAGAACGTGATCCAGAGGTTCTTAAGGAGCAAATTGCTCGACTGGTGGAGAACACGGGCTATGAGGAGATCTCCCTGTCATCGCTCTCCAGTGGTGATTACAGTCAGATTGGGCCCCTGGTTAGAGACCTTATGGCGGAGTACCAAGGTTGCGGTGTTTCCGTCTCGCTACCTTCTCTAAGATTGGATTCCTTTGGAATTGGGCTTGCCCAAGAGATTCAAAAAGGACGCAAGACTGGCCTTACCTTTGCCCCTGAGGCCGGAACCCAAAGGCTGCGGAATGTGATCAACAAGAACGTGACAGATGAGGACCTGAAGGAAGTTGTGCAAGGTGCTTTTGCTGCCGGTTGGTCCAGGATTAAGCTCTATTTCATGATTGGTTTGCCCACTGAAACGGAAGAAGACTTGGAGGGTATTGTGGATCTCGCCTATAAGGTGCTTGCTTGGGGTAAAGAGGCTCGTAGTGCGAAGCGTAGACCTGAAGTCAGTGTGAGCGTGGCATCCTTCGTTCCGAAACCACATACGCCCTTTCAGTGGATGGGTCAAGATTCGATGAAGACCTTACGGGCCAAACAACGCTTTCTTAAAGAACGCCTCAATGACCGGGCCATTCAATTTAGTTATCCTCGGGTGGAGGAGAGTTTCTTGGAAGCCGTTTTCGCCAGGGGAGACCGCCGCTTAGCAGAGGTTTTGGAAAGAGCTGTGGATCTAGGTTGCCAATTCGATAGCTGGACTGATTGCTTCCGTTTTGAACGATGGGAACAGGCTTTTCGAGATACAGGAATCGATCCCCATCTTTATGCAGGGCGAACGAGGGACGTCCTTGAACCTCTTCCTTGGGAGCACTTAAGTGCAGGTATTGACGGACGATTTTTGCGCAGGGAATGGGAACTTGCCAAGACCGGTACTCCAACCCTCGATTGCCGCTGGGATGACTGCACCGGATGCGGTGTCTGCCCAGAACTTCAAGTCGCAAACGTCTTAGTTAAGGAGAAGAGCAGTGAGTAACGTGATTCGTTTTCAGTTTACCAAGGGTCCCGAGGTTCGGTTTTTGTCCCACTTGGATATGGTGCGCACACTGGAAAGGGCCGTACGCCGGGCTCGTTTGCCTATCGCCTACTCCGAAGGGTTTACGCCCAGACCCATTATGAGTTATAGCTATGCTTTACCTGTGGGTGTCTTAAGTGAGGCTGAGTATGGCGACTTTGGCTTTGCACTCGCTCTTGATCCAGAAGCCTTCATGACCGCGTATAATGAGCAGTTACCCGAGGGGTTTCGGGTGCTCAGGGCGGAAGAACTTGCAGAAGATGCACCCGCGCTCCAAAGTACGATTAACGCGGCTCGGTGGAAAGTGGTCTTACCTGACCAGGATGTTGCCCAGGAGATTAAGGCACGCTGGGAAGAATTGCAAGGGTTGGATAGCTTTGTGGTGCGGAGAGAAACTAAGAAGGGGAGCCGTGAGATTGATGTCCGCCCCTTTTTGTTTCAAGTTGAAGGCATCGTCCACGATTCAACAGGTACTTGTTTTGAATGTCTGTGTGGTCTAGGGAATGAAGCGAATCTGCGTATGGATGAGTTAGGGGCTTTATTGGGCTTCTCGCATTTGGAAGCATTAATTACGAGAATAGGGCAATTTAGGAGAGTTGGGAACAGTTACTTCCCTCCTTTAGGGAGTCGAGACTCGTTATGAAAAGGAAAATTGTAATTTCCGTTTTGCTCCATCAAGTGCAAGTTGGCATTGTCGAGGATAACCGTTTGGTGGAATACTATCTAGAACGTGACTGTAAAGAACGGATCGGGACCAATATCTACAAGGGGCGGGTCGAAAACGTCTTGCCTGGAATGGGAGCTGCTTTTGTTGATATTGGTATGGCCAAGAACGCTTTCTTGTTCTTGGCTGATGCTGGGAAGGATATTAAGACCGGTGATTCTATCATGGTTCAGGTATCCAAAGAAGCGGTGGGTACCAAAGGACCACGGGTTACTACGAAAATTTCGCTGCCTGGTCGTTATTTGGTGCTTATGCCCTTCCAAGACAACACAGGTGTCTCCCGTCAGATCCAGGATGAAGAAGAACGGGCCAGGCTCAAAGAGATCGCTGAGGACATTCGCCCCGAAGCTACCGGCGTTATCGTGCGTACAGTCGCCGAGGGGCACAGCCGAGAAGAATTAGAAGGGGATCTAGATGACTTGATGGCTGAATGGTCCCGCATTCAGAGGAAGTTCAAGAGTAAGTCACCATCTCCACTCTTATACCAGGATTATGACTTGGTCCATCGGATCCTAAGAGATGTCTATGTAGCGGAAAACACGACCATCGTAGTTGACAGTCTCGAGATGAAAGACAGGATTGAAGAGGAACTAGGTGGTCTAGGTGTCACAGAGCAGGTGAAGATCGATTTGTATCAAGGAAAGGTAAGCCTTTTTACCTACCTTGGACTCGACAAAGACTTAGAGAGAGCTGGGAGTAATCGGGTGTGGCTGGACTGCGGCGGTTACCTCGTCTTTAACCAGACCGAGGCGCTACTGAGTATCGATGTAAATACCGGGAAGTATGTGGGGAGCAAGAACTTGCCGGACACTGTACTCAAGACAAACTTGGAAGCCGCAGCTGAAATTGCCCGTCAGCTTCGTTTACGTAATACAGGAGGCATTGTCATCATCGACTTTATCGATATGACCGCTCCCGCGCATCAAGAGGCTGTCTTGGAAGAACTAGCCGCAAGTCTCAAGGCGGACAAGACCCGCACGAACCTGTTGGGCTTTACCCGTCTGGGATTGGTGGAACTGACGAGAAAGAAGACGGAGCGACTCCTCTCACATGTGCTTGAAGTTGATTGCCCCCACTGTAAGGGAAGGGGAAGGGTGCTCTCTGATGAGACGCTCTCTTTCCAAATTGCGAGAGAAATACGCTCATTGGCGGCAGAGGACGTCGATTCCATTGAGGTTCGCTGCCATCCTGCCGTCGCTGGGTTTGTAATTGGACCAGGGGGTAGTAATCTACGAGCACTAGAGGAATGTACAGGCAAGGCGATTTCTGTCAAGGGAGACGTTTCCTTAGTGCGCCAGGATTACCACGTACGAACTCTCAGTAATGATTGACACCAAGGGTTCATGGTGTTAAAATAGGTGGGTAGATTGCTTGTTTCGCGCGAAACAAGCTTTCGAAGCCGCTCAAAACAGGTCGCAAAACACGTCGTGAAAGCCTCGTGTACCTGCATGGCGAGTCTAGAGAAGGAGGTGGACGTATTGTACGCCGTAGTCGAAACTGGTGGTAAGCAATATCGTGTGTCCACAGGAGATGCCATTTATGTCGAAAAGCTCAATGTCAATGAAGGCGATGAAGTTATCTTAGATCG
>JAAZLY010000128.1 GCA_012799115.1 Bacillota bacterium | reverse complement strand
TCTAACTTATCTATTGTGGCTTTTCTGGATTACTGCTTTGCTGACGATTCATCCGTTTGGCTTGCCCTTGCTGAGCCTGTCGCTCCTGCTTGTGTTGTTGCAGATGGCGATTGGCGAGTTCCTCGGCTGTTTCGTAGAAATGATTGGCGTTGACTAATCCAGCCGCTTTCTGATTTTGCGGTCTATTTTGCTGTCGTTTCTTCTTCTTGTCTTGCGACACGTATCCGGCACCTCCTTCTTCCCTAGTATGGACGAAGGAGTTTTGATTTATAATGGCGAAATTTAGAGGATATGTGATGAAAGGGGCAAAGAAATGAGCATAGCTATCATTGCCAATCCTCTAGCCGGCAGAGGTCGAGGGCAGAACGTTGCACACTTGGCCAAGGAGATCCTTACGGCTCAAAAGGTGGATTATGAACTACTGTATACGGAGTTTCCAGGGCACGCCATTGAACTCGCGCAAGAAGCCAGCGCAAATCATCCCATAGTTGCGGCGCTGGGGGGAGATGGTACGATTCGAGAAGTGCTTCAGGGAACATGGCAAACTTCTGCCACCTTAGGCATTATTCCGGGAGGTACAGGTAATGACTATGCCAGGGGACTCGGGATTTCCCAAAAAACCGAGGAGGCAATCCACACCCTACTTCATGGCCACGAAATTCTCTTTGATGTGGGACTTCAAAATGGTCTAGTGTTTGGCCAAATGGTCTCTATCGGGTTTTCGGCCGACGTTTTAGAGTATGTCAACCATCATCGTGATGGTTTCTGGAAGGGTTCTGCGGCATTTCTTGCTGCTGTGGCAGCTACTATCCGCCATTTACATGCCTTTCCAGTGAAGATCACGGTTGATGGAAAAATCATAGAGAAAAACGTGATCGCGCTCTTCGCCCTAAACATGCCCTATGGGGGCGGAGGCATGAACTTTGCTCCAGAAGCTCACTACAACAGCGGACATTTTCATCTCTTAATGATCGAAGAGATTGGAAGACTCAACTTCGCTCTGACGCTGCCTAAGATTTACTCAGGTAGACATGTCACTCACCCCGCGGTCCATATCGTGCCGGGAAAGGAAATCAGCGTGGAAAGCGAACTTCTACCCCTGATGATCGATGGCGATATCTTCCCTGCCAAGCCATTTCACGCCAAGATTGTACCGCAAGCAATGCGCATTATGGTGCCAAAAACCCCAGCCTAAGCTGGGGTTTTCCGTTTTGAAGTGCTATACGATGCCGAGTTTCTTTCCAACTTTGACAAAAGCATCAAGGGCAAACTGCAGATCGTCTCTAGTATGGGCGGCCGTAACAATCGTACGTACCCGAGCTTTGCCCCTGGGTACCGTGGGGAAAGCCAATGCCTGAGCAAATACTCCAGCTGCAAAAAGATCATCAGCTAACTGCGCTGCCTTGCGTTCATCGCCAACCATTACGGGAATAATCGGTGTGACGCTTTCTCCAGTGTCAAAGCCTAGGGAACGTAAGCCATCCCGGAAGAATTCTGCATTGTCCCAGAGCCGGTCAATGAGCTCTGGTTGCTCAATGAGCATATCCACTGCTTCCATCCCAGCAGCCGTTACTGCAGGAGGCAGGGAGGTGCTAAACAGCACGGGTCTGCCCCTCTGAAGCAGGTAATCGATGAGTTTTTGCGGTCCTGCTACATACCCGCCTAAGACGCCAATCGCCTTCGAGAGGGTGCCCACTTGAATGTCAACCTGACCGTGGAGATCAAAGTGATCAACGGTTCCCCGCCCATTACGCCCCATTACTCCACTAGCATGCGCATCGTCGACCATGACGATAGCGCCGAATTCCTTGGCCAACTTCACCACTTCTGGCAGAGGAGCCACGTCTCCATCCATGGAGAATACACCATCGGTTACCACAATAGTGCGGCGCCCTTCAGCTTCCTGAAGTGCTGAACGCAGTCCATCCATGTCAGCATGAGGGTAGACTTTAATCTGCGCTCGACTGAGGCGTGACCCATCAATGATGCTGGCATGGTTCAACTCATCGCTGATGATGACATCTTCCCTGCCCATGATACAACTGACAGTACCTGAGTTGGCTGTGAAGCCAGATTGGAAGAGTAGACAAGCTTCCACATTCTTGAACTTAGCCAACTTATGTTCGAACTCTCTATGCAAGTCCATTTGCCCAGCAATCGTCCGCACTGCACCGGGACCGACACCAAGCTCCTTCGTAGCCTTGACGGCTGCCTCAATCAAGCGAGGATGGTTAGCTAGACCGAGGTAGTTATTTGACGAGAGATTCACGACCGCCTTCCCGTCATAGATCGAGCGGGGCTTTTGATCTCCGGTGAGGGTACGGGGTACCCGGTACAAACCTTGCTCCTTTAGATTTTGCAGTTCTTGTTCCAAGAAATTCAATGCATCCACTACAAATCACTCCCATCTGGATAGATGATTACTTTTCCACACTGACCAGCCTTCATCAACTCAAACCCTTCGCCAATGCGCTCCAAGGGCAAACGATGTGTGATCAGTGGCGTGAGATCAAGGCCGCCTTGCAGTAGAGCTTGACCTTGATACCAGGTTTCGAACATCTTACGTCCATTTATTCCTAAAACTGTTGCTCCCTTAAAAACAATGGCGGTAGCCAGATCGATCGTAATTGGTTTAGAAGGAATTCCGAGCAAGGATGCTGTTCCGCCATTAGCTAGGCATTTGAAAGCGTCATTGATGGCAACTTCATTGCCAGACATCTCCAAAAGCACATCAATGCCGCTACCACGAGTGGCTTTGGAGACTTCTGAACAAAGATTCTCGCTTCTAACATCAATCGTGCAGTCTGCACCAAATTGCTTGGCCAGTTCCAAACGATAGGGACTTACGTCAGAACAGATAATTGTCTTAGCTCCCGCTTGGCGCGCAATAGGAATGGCTGCTAGACCAATAGGTCCTACACCTGTGATTAGGACATTCGCACCAACCAGATCACAGGCCAAGGCGGTATGCACTGCGTTGCCATAAGGGTCTTGAATCGCAGCGATCTCCGGGTCAACGTCATAGTCCCAAACCCACAGATTCTCATAGGGAACTGTGACATACTCAGCAAAACAACCATCGCGATCGACTCCTACGATCTCGACAGTCTGACAGATGTGACCTCTACCGGTGCGACAGAATCGACACACACCACAGGTAAAGTGAGTTTCTACCGAGACGAAATCGCCTTCCTTCACGCCCTTGACACCCTCGCCGAGTTCAACAACATCACCGCAGAACTCATGGCCGAAGATCAAAGGTGGTTTGATACGATTTTGCGCCCAATGATCCCAGGTGTAGATGTGAACATCTGTTCCACAGATGGCACTCACCCGTACTTTGACCAACACTTCACCTGCCCGTGGCTTTGGTATGGGTGCCTCAATAAACTCAAACCCTGCAGTAGCCGTTTTCTTGGCCACAGCTTTCATCGTCTTCGACATGTAGCTACGCCTCCAGAATAAGACAATTTTTCTTCACGTAATTCTTCCATTCTGATAACGAATTATCCTGCCTTTCGTAAGAGGAATTATCGTTCCAACGTGCAAATACCTCCAGTATTCAAAAGTGGAGGACAAATCATGGAACAATTAGGAATCATCGGTGCTGGTACAGGTGGAGCGGATTTGCTCAAGACTTTTTTGGCAAATCAAAGTGTGCGTATTATTGGTATCGCCGA
>JAAZLY010000127.1 GCA_012799115.1 Bacillota bacterium | reverse complement strand
TTACTGGAAAGACAATGCAAGAGGCGGTAGATGGTCTGCGCCGGGAGTATGGTGTCGATGCTATTATTCTGCAAACCGTCCAAAAGAGGCGCTGGTTATGGGGACGTCTAGGTCCAAAGCACTATGAAGTGGTGGGGGCCATCGATCGTACTTCCTTGGCTGCTACAAAGAATGAGAGACCTGAGACTGCAGAACCAAGCGGGGTCAAGGATCAGGTCTCACGCCCCGACACCACAAGATTTGATCCATCTATGTCAGAGGCCGTCCAGAGGCTTTATGGGCGACTCATGCGCCGAGATATTCCGAAAGATCTCGTACAAGGCCTCTTGAGAGATGTTTTGGCACGTTTGCCTAAGGATGCGTGGAACGATGAGAGCGCGATCTGGACTCGTCTTAAAGGCTTGATTGCAGAACGAGTCGTAACGGTGGATCCCTGGGAGTTTTCAGGAGAACAGCGAATTGTAGCGCTTGTTGGGCCGACTGGTGTAGGCAAGACGACGACGATTGCCAAGATCGCTGCAAACTTCAGTCTTATTGGTGCAAAGAGTGTCGGGCTAGTTACGATCGACACGTATCGTATTGCCGCTGTAGAGCAGCTTAAGACGTATGCCGAGATCATCGGAATCCCTGTTCAGGTGGCTTATAGTCCGAAAGAACTTAAAGATGCAATTGGTAGGATGCAAGATCGAGATCTTATTCTGATCGATACCGCAGGAAGAAGCCAGAACAATTATCTGCAGATTACAGAGTTAAAAAACCATTTAGTCGGTATTGAGGCAGAAGTCCACTTGGTGATGAGCGCTACAACCAAACCGCAGGATGTCGACGAAATCGTAAAAGCCTTCGCTCAAGTATCGATTGACCGAGTCATCATAACCAAACTGGATGAAACAACAACGTATGGAGTCATCTTGCAGACTTGTGAACGCACTAAGGCTCCTCTTTCATTCGTCACTACTGGGCAGGGGGTCCCGGAAGACATCGACGTAGCTACAAACGAAAAGATAGCTCAGCTAATTTTGGGGGACGCTCAATTATGAGAGATCAGGCAGAGGGTTTGAGAAAACTAGTCAGAAAGCAAAGCAGTACTTCGAGAATCATAGCAGTAACCAGTGGAAAAGGCGGGGTAGGTAAGACGAATATCGCCGTCAATCTCGCCTTAGCCCTGTGTCAGATGAATCACCGCGTCGCACTCATTGATGTGGATCTAGGCCTGGCAAACGTGGATATTGTCCTGGGTATCACGCCCCCTTTTAATTTGGGTCATGTTTTTCGTGGTGAAAAGACATTGAAGGATATTATGGCGGAAGGACCTCTAGGGCTGAGAATTCTCTCAGGAGGTTCAGGAGTTACAGATTTGGCAAATCTCAGCGGTTGGCGTTTGGAGGTTTTCATTCGATCTCTAGAAGAACTCAATAGCGAATTCGACTTTATTTTCCTTGACACAGGAGCGGGGATCCATCGGAGTGTCTTGAGTTTTGTCCTCGCAGCTACTGAGATCTTGGTCATTACGACTCCAGAACCGACAGCGATCACAGACGCCTACGGACTTCTCAAAGTAATCAACAAAGAGAGCCCTGAGGCTAGAGTTCGCCTTGTTGTGAACATGGCCAAAAACTCTAGTGAAGCAGGACTCGTTGCCAGCAAGTTAAACTCCGTCTTGCGAGAGTATGTCGACTGGGAAGTAGACTACATTGGCCATCTGGTCCAGGAGTCGCAACTTGCCAAGGCAGTGTCAGAACAACAACCTGTATTGTTAGCCTTTCCAGCTTCCATGAGTAGCCGTTCGATCAGGGAAATTGCAGGGGCGTTAGCCGGAGAGAAGATTCCTACTACTTCTCTGGGTATCAAGGGATTCTTTTCTAAGGTACACCACTTTTTGACCAGCTAGAGAGGTACTATTATGCAACTCTTACCTAACCAATTAATTGAGTTACATCTAGAGGGACATGGCGGTTTGGAGATTTATCGGACGAGGGTTGAGGATGCCTATGATGATCTATTGATCGTTGGAGCTCCGATAAGACAGGGAGTGGTCGTTCCACTTCGTCTCGGCATGCGCCTCGATGTACAAATCAAGCTTAAGGGAACGATCCAAGAGGGTCGGTTTACAAATCAGGCGATAATCGAGAAGCGCTTCACAGCGAAGGTTCCTTTGCTGCAATTGCGCTTGCTTGGCAAATGGGAAAAGACCCAGGAGCGAAGCTTTCTTAGGGTGCCAGTGTCGATTGACGTTGTCTTCGTGATGAACGACGAAAATGGTGTAGAATCGCCCCCCCAATCAGGTGTCATGTTGGATCTTAGTGGCGGTGGGTTCTTGCTTCAAACGGCCCATAATCTGCAGATTGACGATATGATCCGCGTCTCATTTGCCCTAAAGGATGAGTCTATTACGGGCAAGGCATGCATCGCTCGCTTTGTACCTTCGGAGACTGGTGTTACGTATGGCATGAGCTTCATTGACTTGCCCGAACAGTTCAGACAGGCGATTATTCGATTCGTATTTCAACGCCAGATCACTCTGGCAGAGTTAGTTGGTGAGCGAAAGTGATCACTAACCCCTTGGGGGTGAATCAATGACATCGGATAAGGAGAAACAGCGACTCGATCAGCTCTGGAGCACGTATAAGAAGTCCGGTGACGTAGGGGCCCGCGACGAGCTGCTGAACGAGTACATACCCTTAGTAAAATATGTTGCAGGTCGCATGGCCATGAATTTACCGAGCAGTGTGGAAATTGGTGATCTGGAGAGTTTTGGTTTCTTTGGCTTACTTGATGCCTTGGAGAAGTTTGATGAGAC
>JAAZLY010000126.1 GCA_012799115.1 Bacillota bacterium | reverse complement strand
GAGCTTTAATAGCGCGCTACCTTGGGGTGGTAGAGGTCGTAGGTGTTAATCCAGGCTCCCGCGCAGGGAGCGACCGGTCTAGCATATTTTCCATCCACGGAAACAATAAAAAGACCGGGGCCACATGGTATCGCCACCGGTCAATTCATTTAACGTAGCTCTAATAGATCGCATAACGTCTCTGTATCTTATACTTCCGTTTTTCCCGGCTTGAGCTTGTAGGATCAACATCAAGTTGCCTCAGCCCAATCGGGCTCCAAGGGATTTGGCCATTGAAAAGACCCTCATCACCAAGAGTGGTGGCGATTGTTGCAGTAACGGTACCGTAGACAGCATGGACCAGAAACTCACTGAGAACTGTTTTAGGTTCAGGATCCTGTACCTGTGTCACTCCCATTCTACCTAGGGCCCCATAGAGTGCTGTCCAAGCCGTCACTCCACCAATTAGGGCGCCTTTGAAGGGAGCTTTTTCTTTCCCTGTAAAGGATAGGGCATAGACCGATGCAACACCTAGCATACCGCTGATGGTGGTGTCGGCTAGCCACCCCACGATTCTCCCCCTCGGAGTTGTGATTTTATGAGCCGGAACCAACATACCTGCAGCCCGGGCTGGCCCGCCATATTCTGCTAGATTTCTGCGAATCAGAAGTTCGCTTACGGCGTTCTTGACAAGGCCTCCGCCTAGACCAGAGATGACTCCAAGTAATACGCGGTCTTGCATCTTTGCCATTCCTACCACCTCCTAGGTAGGTTTCCCCCTTTTTGGTGCAGTTATCCTTTCAAGCTCGTTACTACAGGGCATGGCCACTAAGAGAGAAACCGTCCCCGGAGGAACGGTTCAATGCAAATCATCAGAAATCTGGCTGGCAAACCTCGATCTACTAATGTGCCTCCAGAAAATTAAGAGTAAAACACCATCCAATTGTAAACCATCAAAACTATGTAGACACCAGCAGTGAGTTTCACCCATACGAGATATCTTGGAGCCAAGGTTTTGCGAACAAACCACAAGAACAGCAATCCTATGGGAACCAAAACAAGTTTGTAAAGGGCAAAATAAGGCGTGCCAATTAGCCAATTCATGAAAGGATTAAGTTCAAAATGTCCACCTTGAACCACTAGAACCTGCGTGGCAACAAAATCCAGTCCATTAAACACACCTATTACGGGTAAATAGAAAAGCAATATACGATACCGAACATGGGTACGCGCCATGGCGATCTCCCCTAGGGCTTTTACCCTAGCTTATCCATTATCACAACCGAGTATGCTCATTCACTATTCTTGGCGAGTTTCATGTTCGTGTAGCTGCCCCGCTGTCGTAATCTCACGCAAAAGTGATCATTATCTCTTGGCGATCGGGAAGAAACTAACTGTTTGTGGCTCCGTGTAACCTCATCATTTACTAGATCAATACCTCAGGCGTATTAAGCAACGCCTGGTAATGTTCAATTACAAGCTTTTTTGCAGTAAGAATCCATATCGTGCTCTCTTCGTCCCATTTCACAGCCTTATTCAATTGGTCTCATCAGACCAATGATTCCTACTGTATATGAATGTACCACTGCCAGCACCTATTGGGTCAAACAACTCTGGACTAAGGCTTTCGACAAAGGGCTCTTTCGGGTATGTGATCGAGACGTTACCATCCGTTTCAAGCAGTTTCGATACGATGGCACCTGTACTCGCACTTCCGTCTAGAATAATCTTGGCATCTGGAGCATATATTACTCCATTTGTCGCGATTGCTGCACCATCTATCCTTATGTCTTTCTTACTCCTTGATAAGAGGTTCCCCACTAGTTTCCCACTATTACTAAAGTTGATCGCCGCATCCTTCACGATCACATTACCCCAAATCTCGCAATCGCTGAACAAGTTAAATGGCTCGCTACCCGCATAATATATTGTCAATGTAGATGAATCACCGTTTAGATTGAACTTACCGTGACCAAAGCTAAATCTATCCTCGACATAAACAACTAGACGTCCATTCGAACCTACAGACTTGGTAACTTCAATATTACCTTCGATCCTCAGAGTCCTGACATAAATATTTCTGGTCTCGTTTCCAACATCAATTATCAGTGTTGTGTTTTCCTTCACATTGATTTCTTGATAATAGTTTTCGGAAGGCAACGTAGTTCCGTCATGAGGTGCACTAAATACCTTGTCTGTCGTGAAAAATGAATCTTTGGGGAAGGACGGTGAAGGATACTCTGCTACTTGCTCAAGAGTTCCAAAATGATTGTTAGAAACATGGTTAGAAAGAGAATCCCAATCGTTGAGTTTTACGACTTTTTCCTGATCGCCACCTGGTCCCAGAATCAGACCACCATTTTTGATCTTCACATCCCAATCCATAAATATCGAATCTTCCTTAGTGAGATTCGTTGTTAGAGTACCATTAATCGTGGCTCCCTTAAGGTGAATAGAACGAGAGAGCGTATTGCTTCCGCCAACGAATAGTGCGCTGTTGATTTCAGGGATCTGCGAATGACTTCCTACGGCGTTTAGAGAAAGTGTAACAGTCCTCGTCTGCGTTTCAACTGTCCCAGTCGAAATAATTTTTGGAATCCCTTGATCATCGACTACCTTAACAAAAATGCGGCCGAACCCTAATGATTTTCTTTCTGATGTCTTGCCCATCAAATCCTCAAATCTAGTTGGATTATCAATAATAAACTGTGCAACTGCATCTGCTCCGGAACGAGCTAAGTAGTAGGCTTGTAAATCAGCCTCAGCAAGCTGCACCTGTCTCTTTTCAACCATGCCCTGTAATCCAAGGGCACCACCCAAGAACAACAAGACAAATGTAACTATCATCGTAAATAAGAGCGCTGATCCCTGTTCGCTTCTCATCGAATTTGGCCACCCCCTCATCCCTTTTCCCCTACCGAATTCTTCAGAACTAGATCAGGACATGCTCCTGCTGTTTCCTTCCTATTCCGACCACTAGTGGAAGTATCCGTCGAACACTACCCAGCTTCAAGACAATATTGATAGCCAAGCGAACTGGTAATGAACCCATTGCCGAAAACTCTAAGAAAGTGGATAAGTCCTCTGGGCACCTCCGTCCTTGCCGCCCTAACAGATCAGGCGTTTATCCGCTCATCATCGACCAAATAGGAAGAATAAGAACGCGGCCAAGGCCAGGCTTGGTCCAAAAGGAATGGGTGTCTTACGATCCTGTTTTGTAACGTACAGATAGATGAGTCCACCTACACTACCAAACAGGGCCCCGCCAAAAAGTACATAGAAGACGGCCTTCCAACCCAAAAACGATCCAATAAGAGCCATCAGCTTCACATCACCCATTCCCATACCACCTCTTG
>JAAZLY010000125.1 GCA_012799115.1 Bacillota bacterium | reverse complement strand
GACTCTCCATAGGCATTCCAGGCAAGAGTAATGCCTTTGCCATATCTAGAAGGCTTGGTCTGAGCCAGGAGATCGTTGGCCAAGCGCAGGCACTCTTATCTTCAGAACATATGCAGGTGGAGGACATGATTGGCGAGATGGAGTCCAATCGTCGTCAAGCAGAGAGTGATCGAGCTACCGCAGAAGGTTTGCGCAAGAAATATGAGGAGCTTAAGGCTAGTTATGAAAGGCAGCTCGAAACACTGGCGGACGAACGTAATGAACTGATGGAACAGGCACGAGAAGAGGCGAGGCTGCTCTTGGAGCAGACGCAGGCTGAGGTGAATAAGATCCTCGGTGAGGTACGCCGTATGGGACGGGAAGAGTTGGAGACGAGCGTGAAGGAGTATCGTCAAGAGCTGTCCGCCAAGACCCAGGCTTTGGGTACGGTTCAGAAAGAAAGAAAAAGAGCTCCCGGTCCAGCCAACCTGAAAAAGGGAGAAGAAGTTCGGATCAAGAGTCTGCGGCAGAATGGGTTTGTCCTAGAGCCGCCAGCTGCAAATGGTGATGTCCTGATTCAAGCGGGAATCATGAAGATTACTGTCAAGGTAGATGATCTGGAACGTATCAAGTCTGAGAAGATCAAGGTACAAGGAAGGGTGAAGGGCGAAGGATCGACAAGAAGTCACCTAGCCAAGAGCAGCACCATTCGCAATGAAATTGACCTGAGGGGCAAGACGGTGGAGGAGGGGCTAGCCCTTGTGGACAAGTACCTGGACGATGCATTCTTGTCATCTCTAGGCAGGGTGCAGTTGATTCATGGGAAGGGTACCGGTGCTTTGGGTGATGCGATCCATCAGTATCTAGCGGTACACCCCCATGTGCAAGAGTTTCAGTATGCGGCACCGAATCAAGGTGGTCATGGAGTAACCATTGTGGATATCCATCTTCCCAGGTAGCAAGACACCCAGAAATACCCAGGGAAATGCGAACAGTGTCAGCAGAGTATTCTAGAGCGAGGTGGGTAGATGAACTGGTCTTGGTTATGGAGGGAATGGATTCGTCCCCTCGGTGGAGCTGTAGTCCTTGCCGCCTTCATCATTGTCTTTGTGGGACAGTCCTTTAGAGTGGATGGAGCCTCTATGGAAAACACCCTGGTTGATGGAGAAAGGGTGATGGTCGATAAGGTGACGTATCGCTTCAGGGAACCCAGGCATGGAGAGATCATTGTATTGAATATGCCAGGTTCTCGGTTTATCAAACGGGTGATCGCAGTGGGGGGCGATACCATTGAAGAACGCTTCGGTGTCGTCTATGTGAATGGATTGCCAATCGACGAACCTTACGTCGATAATAAGACGACGATGACATGGGGACCATTTACTGTTCCAGAGGGTCATGTCTGGGTCATGGGCGACAATCGACCTAGAAGTGATGATAGCAGGGGAACGGTGGGTTTCCTACCTATCAAGGATATTGTTGGACGGGCCATCTTTAGGTACTGGCCACTGAACAAGATCAGCGCGATGTAGCTTTTTGGGACAGAAAAAAGGAAGCAGTTTGGTTGTTGCGACCACTGCTTCCTTTTGCTGTTACCGCTGCAAGAAGGGGATGCTTCCCCACCAAGGACGCGTACAGCGTGGTGACACTTCTGTTGGCTCCGTACCGGCTATAAAAATCTCTCGCCGGGTTTCTTCGTGCGGTAGATTACAGTCATCGGTTACGAGTAGCCCCGTCTTCGTATCAATGAGCACCCCTTCGATCAGTCCGCTCGGTTTAGGAAAGTCAGAGACTGGCGTATTTTTCAGTGCCTCCCGCATGAAGTTGCCCCAAATGGTGGCAGCATTCCAGGAACCATAGCGTACTCCTTTGTATACCATGCGTTTGGGAGTATCTTCCCCAAACCAGACGACACTCACCAACTCGGGTGTATAGCCCACGAACCAAGCATCTTGATAGTCTGAGTGGGTACCAGTCTTGCCAGCCGCAGGGCGACCAATATTGGCGTTCTTGCCGGTACCGCGTTCTATAACGCCCCTGAGAAGGTCAGTCATGATATAACTAGTCTGTTCACTCAGTACAACTTCAAGTTGGGGCCCATTTTGCTCTAGCACATTTCCATTTGCGTCGGTAATCCTTGTAATGGCATAAGGCTTTGTCTTGATTCCCTGGTTCGCCAGAACGCCATAGGCGGTTGCTAACTCTAGTAAGGATACGCCTTTAGTCATGCCTCCCAGTGCGAGAGGTGCTAGGCCCACGTCATTCACGCGCCCTTGTTCGACGAAGGTTGTAATTCCCATCTTCTTTGCATAGTCTATGACAGTCTGAGGTCCCAGCTGATCTACGACTTGAGCTGCGATAACATTGAGCGAGTCTTCAACTGCTTCTCGTACAGTCACTTCGCCAGCGAATGTTTCGTAGTAGTTGCGGGGGCTCCAGACCTCACCAGTAATTGTGGTGAAATCGGTTGGCTCATCCATGTAGACGTCGGCAACCGTGACACCGTTATCGATGGCTGCCGTATACGGAAAGATCTTAATGGCTGAACCTGGCGAACGAAGCGCTTGAACACTACGGTTAAAACTATCCTCGCCAAGTCCTCCCACCATGACTCTGATTTCGCCAGTTTGGGGCACTAAGGACAATACCGCTCCTTGGGGTTGCGTCAGAACTCCGTCGCCTGAGGAGCCCACTGGAATGCCCTCGGCTAATGCCTTTTCCGCAGCACGCTGCATGTCAAGATCAAGGGTCGTGTAAACCCTTAGGCCACCACTAAATACTGCCGCTTCACCATATGTCTTAACCAGATCGGCAATGACATAGTCGACAAAGTAGCTGGCTTGCACAACTCGCTGTTGCCGCGGGGCGAGAACGAGGGGTTCGTTCTTGGCTTGTGTCGCTTCGGCTTCCGTTAAATAACCTACTTCTTGCATGCGGCTCAAGACAAAGTTGCGTCGATCAATGGCAATGTCTGGGTTTACAAAGGGTGAATATCGGGTTGGCCAACGGATCACCCCGGCAATGAGCGCAGCTTCGCTGACGGAAAGATCCTTTGCGGATTTCCCAAAGAAGGTTCGTGCGCCCGCTTCGATTCCGTAGGCTCCGTGGTTTAAGTAAAATTCATTGAGGTAAGCTTCAAGGATTTCATCCTTGGAGTACTTCCGTTCAATTTGAACAGCCCATAAAAACTCCTCAAGCTTCCGCATGATCGTCTTTTTCTGGGTCAGAAACACATTGCGGGCAAGTTGCATTGTAATGGTACCGCCACCCTGGCTAAAGCTCCAGTCTCGGATGTTGACTAGGATAGCTCGGCCAAAGGCGATAAAGTTGATCCCATGATGATTATAGAACTGATCGTCCTCAATGGCTACAACCGCATTCTTCACGTGGTCAGGTAGCTCGTTAATATCCACAGGGATTCGGTTTTCTTTGTACAAATCCGTGATTAATCGACCATTAATGTCATAGATGTAAGTAGTAAAGTTCTGATGGATGTTCACTTGATCGAGACTAGGAGCACTTCTCAAGTAGGCAGAGAGTACGCCAACACCGGCTCCTAATAGGGTCGATCCTAGAATCACTATTACATAGATGAAAACGGTCTTTCGCTTCACGCTGACACCCCCGGGGGATATTTCATGCTTTCATTATAACATATAACTTCGTCAAATAATCAGATTCCTCTAGGGTCTTGGGCCCAAAGTTGCGAAGACTTGTGAGAGGTGGTAGTCCATGATAAGATTTACTTGGCGCACCTATGTTGGACTTGTCCTTTTTGTCCTGTTGCTCTTTTCTGTAGTGACTCTTATGGTAGCAGAGAAGAGGCTAGGACCTGTTCTACGCACCTGGGCGGAGACCCGTGCCATGAGTTTGGCCACCAGGGCCATCAACGTAGCGGTAGAAGAGATGATGGCAGTAAGTATGAGCCAGTCAACTATGGCCGAGTTAATCCGTGATAGTGAAGGTCGGTTACAAGCGATCCAATATGATATGGGCGAGGTCAATCGGGTTAGTAGCCAAGCGACCCATAAAATATTACAGACACTAACGAACATGGGCGAAGAGGTTTTCCCTATTCCCATCGGTCAGCTTACTGGCTTGGACTTTCTAGCGTCCTGGGGTCCAGGAATTCCCGTACGGATGATTCCGGTGGGAGGACTAACCACAGCTCCCGTGGCGAGTTTTGAAAGCGCCGGAATTAACCAGACTTGGCATCGAGTTCTCCTCGATGTGCAGGTTGTCATGAGGATTGCTGTTCCTTTGGTAGCTGAAGAGATACTGGTTTCTACCCAAGTACCAATCCTAGAAGAAGTCTTCATCGGAAGCGTACCTACCTGGTATTTTGCTGGACAGGAGAGTCTCTTGACGCACGATGGACGTATAGAATTTCCCTTAAAGTGAGTGGACAGAATGCGATATAATCATGGAATGCTCGAGGCTAAGTGGCGGGGCAGAACGGGGTCAGGGTCGATCTCTGTTGGGAACGAAATGGATGTCTTTGTGAAACTCATACCCAAGGACGGGAAACAACTTGATTTGGAGAATGCAAGACTCCTTTTGATCTCCCACTTCCTAGCTACGATTACAACTAGCCAAGAACCACATTTATCGATACCTTTTGCCTTCGAGGACTGGCTAGACGACGCTCGCGGTCTTGGCTTGCGGATCGAAGGCGGAGCCATGGACGGCGGTTTTGATCTTGCAGTCTTCCCACGCGATTTCGTCGATGGATTGTCTAGGCAGTCGCAGAATGGTAGAGCCTTTCTTTGTGGGCGCCTCCTTGATACGGAAGGCATGTATCTCACAGACCTGCTTCCAGACTTTGGCGTTGATGCTTGCCGCATCTATTTTTTGTCCCTCGGACCTCTGGAGCGGGATTACCAATTCAAATGGCATGGACTGGCAGGTGCACATCGCTTCTTAGCCCGCGTCTGGCAATTGGCCCAGAGAGGGCTCCAGGATTCGAACGATGAGTGGGACGAACCCCAGGAATGCCTAGCTCTGCGACAGACCGTGCAAGGACGGCTCGAACAAAGAAAGCCCCACACAGCACTAGCGGCCATAATGGGGCATTTAAAGTATCGCTCTACCTTGCCAAGTAATGAGGTGCGGGTTATAGCAGAGTTGTTGCTTCCCTTCGCACCATTTCTCAGTGCCGAACTACTTGAACTTGTGGCGGCGGTCCAGGATTACAATGGCAGGTAACGTCAATAGGCAGATTCCCAGTGCGATGAGTTGGCTCAGTACAAAGGGGCCGTAAAGCTCGCTGTGTTGCCGAATAAAGTCAAGGAAGAACCGTACCACGGAGTGGACGAACATTGTGCGCAAGAAGGCATACCCCGGATAACGGGGGTTTTTCGCCCATTTCCAGGCCAAGGGTAGTATGATCAATGATGCTAAGACCTCGTACAGTTGGGAAGGATGAACAGGCACTAGGCTGTCGGGAAACTCAATGGCCCAGGGCAAGTTCGAAGGAGGTCCATACAACTCTCCACTCATGAAGTTGCCAAGGCGAATAAAGACATGTCCCACGGGCAAAATCGGTGCTGCAAAATCAGCTATTTGCCAGTAGTTTAAATTGTGTTTCCGCACAAAGAAATAACCAAAGATCATGATAGCAATAATCGCCCCATGAGAAGCCATGCCCGCACGGGAAAAGATCTCCAATGGATTTTGCAGGAAATAGCGCCAGTAAGGTATAACTGCTCCAAGACGACTACCGATTAGTCCTACAAAGGCAGAGAGGAAGAAGAGATTCTCGATCAGCTCAACTTGGACACCATGCAGGCGTGCAAAGTAGCGGGCAATAAAGTAGGCGGCAACAAATGTGGAGGCCATAAGAATTCCATACCAATAGATGTCTATTGAACCAATGCTAAATGCAATTGGGTACATTCCATCACCTCGTAAGTTATTGATAGAAGCTAATTCCACCTTTCTTATGAAATACCTGCTCAGACAAGGAGGCTTTTGATGAAGAAAATAGTCCTAACTGGCGGAGGAACCGCTGGACACGTCACTCCCCATTTTGCACTGCTCCCCTATTTCAAGGAGCAGGGGTGGGATGTTCACTATATCGGCACCGCTGATGGGATCGAGAGAGAACTCATGGGGGAGCAGTTACCTTATTACCCCATTAGTGCAGGTAAACTAAGACGATACTTCGATCTCAAGAATCTTAGTGATCCCTTTCGTGTTGTAAAAGGAGTCTTCCAGGCTTATCAAGTGTTAAGGAAGCTCAGGCCTAATGTCGTTTTTAGCAAGGGGGGATTCGTTTCCGTTCCCGTTACGATTGCAGCCCGATTTCTAGGGATTCCCGTCGTTTTGCACGAGTCAGATCTGACGCCGGGCCTGGCCAATAAGCTTAGTCTGCCCTTTGCCAGGGAGTTGTGCCTGACTTTTCCAGATTCCTTATCATATCTCAAGGGCAAGGGGATTGTGACTGGCACGCCGATTCGATCCGAGCTAGTCCAGGGTTCGAGATCGGAGGGACTGCGTCTGTGTAAGTTTCATGAAGGCCTCCCTGTTTTACTTGTGATGGGTGGTAGTCTAGGCGCGGGCATCTTTAATCGAATCATTCGCGATCATCTCGATACATTGACGAAGGACTACCAAATTATACACCTTTGTGGGCAGGGCAACCTTGACGCAAAGATCAAACACTCCCGTTACTTTCAGATCGAGTATGCCAAGGAGGAGCTACCCCATCTATTGGCCGCGGCCGATATGGTGATGTCCCGGGCCGGTGCCAACTCGATTTTTGAGCTCTTGGCCCTAGCCAAACCGCATGTACTCGTCCCTCTGTCTCGCCAGGCGAGCAGGGGAGATCAAATTTTGAACGCTCAATCCTTTGCCAGACAGGGATTTAGCCTAGTGATTCCCGAGGAAGAACTCGACATTGAACGTCTACAGAAGAGCTTGAGGGAGCTCCAGCTGCGGAGGGAAGAGTTTATCCAGGCCATGAAGAGTTCTCAAGCAAAGGATGGTACCGAGAATGTGCTCAGGGTTATTGAGCAACAAATTTCCAGATAATAGTTGCCATCGCAGGCAAAATGTGGTTAAATAGTAAGTGAGTAAGTAAACAATAACTTGACGGGAGTGACAAATATGTCAGTCAAATTAGCTGTGATATATTATAGTTCAACAGGAACAAACTATCAGTTGGCCACATGGGCGAAGGAAGCTGCTGAAGAAGCTGGTGCAGAGGTACGATTACTGAAGGTGCCCGAATTAGCACCGCAAGCTGCTATTGATTCGAACCCTGCATGGAAGGCTCACGCCGAGGCCACCAAGGCTGTTCCTGAAGTCAGCCTAGCAGATTTGGAATGGGCTGATGCCTACATTTTCAGTGTACCAACCCGTTTTGGTAATATGGCAGCCCAGATGAAGCAGTTCTTAGACACAGCAGGTGGCCTTTGGTTTCAGGGTAAACTCACGGATAAGGTTGTAAGTGGTATGGCTTCGGCTCAGAATCCCCATGGTGGGCAAGAGGCGACAATTCTATCACTGTACACCACCATGTATCACTGGGGTGCAATCGTAGTTTCTCCGGGGTATACGGATCCTTCGATCTTTGCAGCAGGCGGCAACCCGTATGGAACCAGCGTTTCTGTGGATCAACAAGGCAAGATGGTAGAGAATGTGGAAGAGGCAGTCAAGTATCAAGCAAAACGTACAGTCACAGTGGCAAACTGGGTCAAGGCTGGTAAGAACTAGTCGATCAAGGATAGAACTTGACAAAAAAGGCTAGGGTTTGGCGATGTTCCAAACCCTAGCCTTTTTATGATACCGCTACTCTTACTCTACAGTAATTGTCTTGCTGTTTTCCCACAAACCATGGATGTTGCAGTAGCTCAGGGCTAAAATGGTACCGCTTTGCTTTAATCTGACGGTCACGGTAGCAAAGGGATCGGTGTAGACTGGCCCCTCATGACCACCCTTGAGACCCTCGCCATGTCCGGTGAACTGAACATCAGCGAGCTCAAAGGTAAATCCATCCGTGGGTTGGAAGAGAAGCTTGATCCAACGAATATGGTGTTCTG
>JAAZLY010000124.1 GCA_012799115.1 Bacillota bacterium | reverse complement strand
GATGGCATCTGCCAATTCTCTTTATGGCCAACCACAAGCCCTTCCATCCATGCTTGGTGATCGCTTGAATGGCATATTCAGAACAAGTGGGATAAAACCGGCAACTGCGGGGCAACACAGGAGAAATGAACCTTTGATACCCCCTAATGAAAAAGAGCGCCACCTTAAGCATGCTCTTCACTAACCCTGGTGGATTCACTCCGGTTGGAGGTCAACAGACCAGAGTACTTTAGAACTCGACATACATCTTCTTCTAAATCTCGAAAACTAGCGGTGACCGACTTCTGTTTGGCCCCAATGATCACATCGAAGCCAGGAGAAATGCGTCCAGCCTGGCCTTGCATAATAGCCCTAAGTCTGCGCTTTACCTTATTGCGAGCCACCGCGTTCCCAACTTTTTTGCCTACAGCAAAACCTACCCGTGAGACCTTTCCGTCCATGGGTAGGACAGAAACTACCACAAATTTTCCAAAATTCGGTTTCCCCCGGGTATAGACTGCACTAAAATCCCGAGGGCGTTTCAAACGCTCCACGTTAAAACCTCCCGAGCGTCTAGACGCTAGCCATTAAGCGGAAAGGATCTTCCGTCCTTTTGTGCGTCTACGGGCCAGAACCCTACGACCAGCGGTAGTCTTCATTCTTGCGCGAAAGCCATGCAGGCGTCTTCTTCTACGATTCTTAGGTTGATATGTCCTTTTCACAAGTCTTCCCCCCTTCACAACAAAGCAAACGACAGTCAAAGCGATTATATCGTATTTTGCAAAACCATGTCAATACCAATCGGTCACCGACGTTTTCAGCTTGTTTCATTCTTCACAGAATCCACAACTGGATATCCCCGCACCTGTGGATAATTGATCTAAACACATGTTCTCAGCGCGGATCTACCCATGGAGAGCCCAATTGTTATCCACAGGATGTGGAGAACCTGGGGATAACTCTTCGTTTTTTGCTTGTGGAAAACTCTGCGAGGAACCAAATTAGCTGGCGCGACAATTTATTAGACAATTATCTCTCTTTTCCGTAAAAAACCCTGTGATCAATTTGTGTATAACTTTGGGGAGAAATATCCAGGTTTTTCTCTAAGGCCTTTGTATATTAGCTTTCATCTTTTTTGTGGATAAACTGTTGAATTTGTGGATAAATTGCCGTATCATTGGTCAAGAACACGTTTTTTAACCCCTTCATTTGTGGATAAGACGATCTGCCACTTGTGCATTTCGCCACAAGGCAAGCAGGAACCTGTGGATAAATCAAGAATTGAGTTATGAACAAGTCACCGGGAGGTTACTATATGGAACAACTAAACCAATTAATGTTGGTCTGGGATGAAGTCCTGGAGATCATGTCGGCGGATCTACCAGAACGTTCTTTCGATGCCTGGCTCAAGAATAGTCGCCCGGTGCTACTCGATGGTAATACTTTGCATATTGAGTTCCCAAACGAGTTTACGAAAGACTGGGTAGAGGCTCGTTACACAAATCCTCTGCAAAAGACCCTGAGACAAGTGGCCAATCGTGATTGGGATATCAAATTCACCATCCCAAAAGGTGTGAAGTCCTTATCAACACCAGGTGAGAGAGAATATCACGAAGAACCACGGCCTGTACCACGACAATCGAGTCAAGCAGAGCCCGTCGTGGAGCTTCCACCAAAGGATGCAGTACCGGTCTCTTCTGTTCTAAATCCCCGCTACACCTTTGAGTCCTTTGTTGTGGGTAACTCAAATCGGTTTGCCCATGCGGCATCCTTAGCTGTTGCAGAAGGTCCAGCTAAAGCCTACAACCCCCTCTTTCTCTATGGAGGAGTTGGTCTAGGAAAGACTCACCTGATGCACGCCATTGGCCATTATGCCCTGGAGCAGGATCCGAACATTTCCGTCGTCTACGTAACATCGGAAACCTTTACCAACGACCTTATCCTTGCCATTGGTAAGAAGTCTATGGTGGACTTCCGCAATAAATACCGTAATGTGGATATCCTTTTAGTTGACGATATCCAATTTGTCGCGGGTAAGGAATCAACCCAGGAAGAATTCTTCCATACCTTCAATGCTTTATATGAAGCGAATCGCCAGATCATTATTTCGTCAGATCGGCCACCTAAGGATATTCCTACCTTAGAAGAACGTTTGCGCAGCCGCTTCGAATGGGGCCTGACCGCTGACATACAGCCTCCTGATCTTGAAACTAGAGTCGCTATCTTGCGTAAGAAAGCGATTGACGATAATCTCATTATCTCCCATGAGGTATTGAGCTACATTGCAACCCATGTACAATCGAATATCCGAGAACTCGAAGGTGCCCTCGTGAGAGTAACTGCACATTGCAACCTACACAATGTTCCTTTGGAGCTCGATGTTGTGGCCAATGCCTTAAAGGATATCCTCAAGGCTCCGCCGCAAAAGCCCGTTACAGTAGAAGGCATTATGGATGTTGTAGCCGATCACTACGCCATCAAGGTCGCGGACATGAAGTCAAAGCGCCGTACCCGTAACATCACTTTTCCCAGACAGATTGCTATGTACCTTATCCGGGAACTCACCGACTCCTCTCTACCGGAGATTGGTGAATCCTTCGGTGGCCGAGATCACACCACGGTCATTCACGCCATTGATAAGATTGAAAGGGAGCTGAAACTCGATCCATCCCTTCAAAACACCATGACCGAACTTGAAAGTCTAATCAAACGCGGCTAGGGATATCCTGTGGAAAACCCCTAGGATAACTTTTTTGGCCTGTTCAGTGCTGTTGAAAGTGTGGACAATTCTGCTTAACCATCAACAGTTTATGATCGTCCCTAAGGATTACCCCATCTGACCCTTATCTGTTTTCCACTTTTACACAGGCACTACTACTATTACTACTAAAAAAGATCTATATTAAGGTGTCACAACTCGATATGGAGAATATTCCACAGGAGGTATAATTATGCATTTTCTCATTAAGGGCTCTGAGTTAGTAGCGAGTGTAGGTGTGGTAGAGAAGGCCATATCTACAAATAGTCAAACACCAGTGTTAGAAGGTCTACAGTTATCGGTTGATCAAGAAGGACTTACTCTAACTGCTAACGATCTACAAATGGCCATTCAAACTCGTGTCGCCTGTACTGTCATTGAAACAGGCGAACATATTGTTAACGGACGTTTGTTTTCTGAGTTAGTGAGAAAACTTCCTACAGAAGATGTGACAATTGAATGGAATCAAGACCAGATTCTCATTCGTTCAGGTACTATGGAGTTTTCTTTAAACACCATCACAAGTGATGATTTTCCGGAATTCCCCAGCTGTACTCAGAAAGTCATGAGCCTAACCGACTATGAGCTACTGCGACTTATTCGTAATAGTTCTTTTGCTACGTCCAATGATGATCATCAACCGATCTTTTCTGGGGTTCTAATGGAGATTAAAGGGAAGCACATCAATTTCGTGGCAACCGACTCGAATCGTCTCGCCTTCGTACAGGCTGAAACTGGAACCACCTTTGTCGATATAGGATCCTATGTCATTCCCAAGATCAACCTTGTTGAACTCGGCCGCTGCTTGCCCGTGAATGAGACAATCGTTAATGTCTTTACTGGAAATAATCAATTGGCCTTCCAGTTCGATAACACCATTTTCACTACACGCTTAATTGATGGTAGATTTCCCAATTACCAGTCTGTTTTGTTCAAGGAGCAAAAGACGAAGCTCCGTATGAAGCGGACCCAGTTAATCCAAGCACTAGAACGGGCAGCCATTGTTGGTAGAGTTGATAGTGCACCAGTCTTGCTCCATGTTACAGAAGGTGTCCTTGAAATTGGAACCACTTCAAAGCTCGGTAAGTCCCTAGAACAATATAATGTGCAGCATGATGGTCCATCTGAGCAAGCAGCCTATTCGCCCAAGTTTATGCTAGATATGCTCAAGACCATGGACGCGGACGAAGTGGAATTTCGTTTTGAAGGATCCAGGCAGGCCCTCATCAAGGGCGCTGATAGCGAAAACCATCTTTATATTCTCATGCCTATCAGAATTTGAGGAAGAGGAATGATGCTCGTGAAGGAAGTTCAGATCAAAACCGCTGTAATTCAGCTAGATCAATTTTTGAAATGGGCGAATGTCGTGGCCAGTGGAGGGGAAGCAAAAATCCTCATTCAAAGTGGCCAAGTTTCAGTCAATGGTGAGGTTGAAACGAGGCGTTCGGCCAAACTATCTCCAGGAAGTGTAGTCGAGTTGACTAATGGAGAGAAGTTTCTAATTAAGGCGCAGAGCTAGATGTATATTCAGAATTTGTCTCTGCACAGCTTTAGGAATTACGAGCACGCCAGCCTCGATCTAAATCCAGGGCTGAACCTTTTCGTTGGTGATAATGCCCAGGGAAAAACCAATCTTCTAGAAGCCATCTACGTTCTTTCTCTTAGTAAGTCTTACCGGGCTGTTCGAGAAACGGAGCTCATTCGCCATGGAGCCCCACGAGCCATGGTCAAAGCACAAGTTGCAAAAATGGCAACCCTAGATTTAGCCGTTGTAATCAGCGAGGCTGAAAAAAAACGCCTCTTAGTAAACGAGAAATCGACAACGGCTAATTCCTTTGTAGGTTGCTTAAATACTGTGCTGTTCATCCCTGATAGTCTCCAATTGGTTAAGGGTTCGCCAGGAGATCGGCGACGCTTCTTAGATGTGCAAATCTGCCAAATTGATCCCATTTACCGGAGTAATTTGTTAAAATGTCAAAGGGTCATACGTCAGCGCAATAGTCTTCTCAAGGAGGCTTGGGATAATCGCGCCCAAGTTAGTCAGCTTCCGCCCTGGGATCATCAGCTGGCTGCACTGGGTTCGAAGATCATCTTTCGTAGGCAAGAAGTTGTGCAGACCCTCCAAGACTTTAGTCAAAGAGCACACCAGACCATCAGTGATGAACGGGAAGAACTGGGCTTACTTTACCAACCGTTCTTCGCTACTGAAGACGATGTCTTGGCCCAGAAACACTATAGTCAAGGGGAATTAGAGGGGATCTTGGTAGAAAAGATCAAAGAGCTCAGGGGAGAAGAAGTTCGCCGCGGCTATACCCTTGTAGGACCCCAGAGGGATGATTTGATCTTCAGGATTAACCACACTGACCTGAAAAAGTTTGGGAGTCAAGGGCAGCAAAGAACAGCTGTTCTGGCATATATTTTGGCTGAACTGGAACTCATGTACCAAGAGACAGGGGAGTATCCAGTCGTCCTTTTGGATGATGTCACAAGTGAACTCGATTGGAAACGTCAGATGCTTTTACTCTCCATCTTAAACGAGAAAGCCCAAACTATAGTGACTACAACCAACCTCGGGGGTTTTTCCACCGAGATGAAGGAACGAGCGAGGGTCTTCCAGATAGAACAGGGACGAATCCTCCAATGAAGGGGCGATCGTATGTGGCTTCACATGGGAAATGATGTTGTGATACCATTGAGTGAAGTGATTAGTGTCATTGATTTGACAGACGAACCATCTCAACTAAACCGGGAGTTCATAAAAACTGCGGAAGAAGAGGGTTTTGTGGTACAATTAAGTGATACGCCCGTTTCCATTGTGATTTGTGCTACGAATGTCTATCTTTCGCCCATTTCCGCCAAGACGCTGTACAAAAGGGCAAGTGGTAGCGATTTTGGCATTACAGAAAGAGTTAAGGAGAGTTGATTGATCTTGGAAAAGCAGCAAATAGCTCCTAATTATACAGCAGACCAGATTCAGGTCCTAGAAGGTCTAGAGGCCGTCCGCCTTCGCCCAGGTATGTACATTGGGAATACGAATGTCTACGGTTTGCATCACCTTTTTGTGGAAGTCGTCGATAATTCCATTGACGAAGCCATGGCGGGATATTGTGATCGCATCGACGTGGTCATCTACGAAGATGGGTCCTTATCTGTGAGGGACAATGGTAGTGGTATTCCGGTGGAAATCCATTCTAAAACTAAGATATCTACGCTGGAGACGGTTTTAACCATACTTCACGCGGGCGGAAAGTTTGGCCAGGAAGGTGGACACTACAAGGTTTCCGGGGGACTTCATGGTGTAGGTGTTTCCGTCGTAAATGCCCTCTCAGAATGGCTCGAGGCCCAGGTTTGGTACCAGGGCCGTCATTACTCGCAGAGGTACAAGAGGGGTGTTGCACAACAACCTCTGCAAGATTTAGGTCCCACGAAGGAGCATGGAACCCTAATTCGTTTTAAGCCTGATGCGGAGATTTTTGACACCGTAGATTTTCCCGCGGAGATGATTGTATATCGCCTGCGAGAACTGGCCTTTCTCAATAAGGGCATTACCATCACGTTCGAAGATAAACGGACGAACCGAGAACATCGTTTCCTCTACAAGGGCGGTATTGTTTCCTACGTGGATTATCTTAACCGCAATAAAACCGCAATTATGAAGAACCCGATTTATCTATCGGCCGAAAAAGATGGTATTGAAGTAGAAACAGCGATCCAATACAACGACAGTTATAGCGAGACAACCCTCAGTTTCGCCAATAATATCAATACCCATGAAGGTGGAACCCACTTAATTGGTTTTCGAAGCGCTCTCACGCGTACGATAAATGATTATGCCAGACGAAGGGGGTTGCTAAAGCAAGGTGAGGACAACCTAACTGGTGATGATGTGCGGGAAGGCTGTACCGCTCTAATCAGCGTGCGGATTCCTGATCCGCAGTTTGAAGGACAAACCAAGACCAAGCTTGGGAATAGTGAGGTTAAGGGTCTGGTAGAGTCGATTGTGGCGGAAGAGTTAGGCGAGTATTTGGAGCAGAACCCTGCTGATGGAAAACGTATTGTAGACAAGGGTATCCAAGCTGCAAGGGCAAGGCACGCAGCTCGCAAGGCCAGGGAGCTTACGAGGCGGAAAAACGCCCTGGAGATATCCTCTCTCCCAGGTAAGCTGGCAGATTGCAGTTTGACGGATCCTGAGCTTTGCGAGATCTTCATCGTGGAGGGTGACTCGGCTGGAGGTACTGCCAAACAGAGCAGAGATCGCCGTTTCCAAGCTATTCTGCCACTACGAGGCAAGATTCTCAATGTAGAGAAAGCACGCCTTGATAAAATACTCAGTAATAATGAAATCCGTTCTATGGTTACAGCCTTTGGCACTGGCATTGGTGAGGACTTCGATATCACGAAAGCCCGCTACCATAAGGTAGTGTTGATGACTGACGCTGACGTTGACGGTGCGCATATTCGTACTTTACTTTTGACCTTCTTTTATCGTTATATGCGGCCGCTTCTGGAAGAGGGTTACGTCTATATAGCTTTGCCACCACTCTATCAAGTACGTAAGGGCAACGAATCACATTATGCCTTTGATGATCAGGAGCTTGAAGAGATTTTGGCTCGTGTTGGTCGTTCTGGTGTGAACATCCAACGCTATAAGGGGCTCGGCGAGATGAATGCAGATCAGCTCTGGGACACAACCATGGATCCCGAAAAGCGTACGATTCTGCAGTTGAAGGTGGACGACGCCATTATGGCGGATGAGATCTTCGATACCCTCATGGGAGAAAAGGTAGAACCTCGCCGTGAATTCATCGAAGAGCATGCCCATGAAGTTACGAATCTTGACATTTAATCGAGGGGTGAATCTAGTTGAGTATAAATCTGCATAATGGAAAGACACTCCCTATCAAAATCACCCAGGAGATGAAAACGTCCTACATCAATTATGCCATGAGTGTAATTGTGGAACGGGCCCTGCCCGATGTTAGGGATGGTCTAAAACCGGTACAACGCCGGATTCTCTATGGGATGATGGAACTGGGAAATAGACCAGATCGACCCCATAAAAAGTCTGCCAGAATCGTGGGTGAAGTTATGGGTAAGTACCATCCCCACGGAGACTCGGCGATTTATGATGCCATGGTCAGAATGGCCCAGCCTTTTTCCTATCGCAATCTGTTAGTGGACGGTCATGGTAATTTTGGTAGCGTAGACGGAGATCCTCCAGCAGCCATGCGTTATACAGAGGCTCGCCTCTCCAAGCTGGCTATGGAGATCATAAAAGATATCGACAAAGACACCGTTGATTTCTATCCAAACTTCGACGAGACTTTAGAACAGCCTACTGTGATGCCTAGTAAGTTTCCCAACTTACTGGTTAATGGTGCGGCTGGAATTGCGGTCGGCATGGCTACCAACATTCCCCCCCATAATCTGGGCGAAGTGGTTGATGCTCTAATCGAGTTAATCGACAATCCCGAGATTGACATTAAAGGCTTGATGAGTCATATCAAGGGTCCAGACTTTCCAACCGGAGCCACTATCTTAGGCAGAGAGGCCATTAAAGAGGCGTATACAACCGGACGGGGTCGTATTCGTGTTCGTGCCAAGACGCAGATTGAACAGATGCAAAATGGTAAGACTCGCATCTTGGTTTCTGAACTACCCTACCAGGTGAACAAATCCCGTCTTATTGAGAAAATTG
Source organism: Bacillota bacterium (assembly GCA_012799115.1). GTDB lineage: Bacteria > Bacillota > Limnochordia > Darwinibacteriales > Darwinibacteriaceae > UBA5420. The sequence continues at coordinate 2,767 of JAAZLY010000124.1, read as the reverse complement.
CCGAACTCGTACGAGATAAAAAGGTCGATGGAATTACCGATCTCAGGGATGAATCGGATAAATCGGGTATGCGCATTGTAATTGAGTGTCGCCGTGATGTGGATCCCCATATCATTTTGAATCGACTGTACAAGCATAGCCAGCTGGAAGATACATTTGGCGTTATTATGCTGGCCCTGGTGGATAATCAGCCCCGGGTCTTGAATCTCAAGGAAGTTCTCAATTATTATCTCGACCACCAAAAAGACGTGATTGTCAGACGTACCCGTTTTGAGCTCCGCAAAGCAGAAGAGCGAGCCCACATCTTGGAAGGTTATCGCATTGCCTTGGACAACATCGATGAGGTGATTGCCATTATTCGGGCTTCGTATGATAATCCCAAGGAAAGGCTGATGGAACGCTTTGGTTTGAGCGAGAGGCAAGCTGTTGCTATCCTAGATATGCAACTACGCCGCTTGAGTGGTCTGGAGCGGGAAAAGATCGATGCAGAGTACGATGAATTGCAGGCAACGATCGCTAGGCTCAAAGCCATTTTGGGCGATATGAACTTGGTTTACGAGATCATCAAGGATGAACTAATTGATATCAAGGATCGTTTTGCTGATCCGAGACGTACGAAAATAGGCCTATCTGTAGGTAACCTAGAAGATGTCGATCTGGTGGCAGAGGAAGATATTGTGGTGACCATCACTCACCAAGGATACATTAAGCGCCTACCTGTGGATACCTATCGTGCCCAGCGCCGCGGCGGAAGAGGAATAACGGCCCTAAATACTAAGGCTGACGATTTCGTTGAAAAACTCTTCGTGGCCAGTACCCATAGTTACATTCTCTTCTTCACGAACAAGGGAAGGGTGTATCGCCTGCGTGGTCATGAGATTCCAGAAGCAGGCCGTAATGCCAGAGGTTTGGCGGTTATTAACTTAATCAGTTTTGAACCAGGCGAGCGGATTGAGACCACCATACCGATTTCGGAATACTCCGATGATCAGTATTTGACGATGGCTACACGGAAGGGTATTATCAAGAAAACAGCATTAAGCGCCTTTGATACCAACCGGAGCGGAGGCCTAATTGGGATCACCCTAGATGAGGATGATGAGCTTGTCGGTGTTGAACTGACAGAGGGAGATTCGGAAGTGCTCTTGGTTACCAGCGATGGTCAAGCGATTCGTTTCTCTGAAGACCAAGTGAGACCAACCGGGCGCCCCACTCGTGGTGTGATTGGCATTAAGCTCGATAAAGATGACTATGTCGTTGGTCTTGTTGTGGCGAGCGATGAAGCAGACTTACTGGTCGTAACCGAAAATGGCTTTGGTAAGAGGACGGCTCTTTCTGAATACAGGCAAACAAATCGTGGTGGCAAGGGCGTTCTGACCCTGAATCGAACGAAGCGTACTGGGGCGATCGTAGGGGTACAGGTGGTACGAGAGGGTAATGAAATTATGATTCTCTCTGTCGAAGGAATCATGATTCGCATGAAGGTCTCAGAGATTTCCAAGTTGGGCCGGAATACCCAAGGGGTCACTCTGATGCGCTTGGATGAAAACGATCGTGTCATCGGTGTAGCAGATATTGTGGGTAATGAAGATGAGGATGAGGACGAAGCAGATGCGGATCAACCTGTTAACGAGAACTAACAGTCATCCTCAAATGCAGTAGTATATACCGCAAGGAACAGTGAGGAGCTGTCTTCTTGCGGTTTTTCCTTACGGAAAGGAGATGGTTCAGATGAAAATGTTGAAGAGAGCTCTCTATGTGACGATGGTTACACCCCTCGTCATCTCCGCGGTTGCTTTTGGTTTCTTACCAGAGCGTATTCCAGCCCATTACGGATTTGATGGCTTGGTCACCCGCTATGGTAGTAGACTCGAAATTTTTATTGGACCTCTTCTCTACATCGCTTTCGGCCTATTCATGTTAGCCATGGCTAGGTTTGCCGGCAAACAAGAACATGCGGGCAATCACAATAATGAGAGGGTAGTCTTGATCGCAGGTATCGTGATCTTGATCGTCTTCAATGTACTGAACCTGAGTTCTCTATACACCGCCTACCGGCAAGTAGACGAACTGTATGCCGAGTCTGATCTGGTGAGACTGATGTTAGCTTTAGGTGGAGTTTCCCTGGTGGCGATTGGAGCGGTGATGCCCAAGCTCAACCGGAACAGCCTTGTCGGTCTTCGAACGAAATGGAGCCTTAGTGGTGATGAGGCTTGGCGAAAGAGCCAGAGATTCGGTGGTATCTGTCTTGGCATTACTGGCATCTTGCTTTTTTTCCTCAATGCCTTTCTCTTCTCTGGAGTCTTTTCTATAGTATTATCCGTGATTATGATTACAGTCAGCATACTGGTGTCAGTCATTTACACATATTGGGTGGCAAAGGACTAGACCATGAAAAAGGCTTGGGTATTGATTCTCACAGCCTTAGGAAAAGATCTGAAATAGGTGTTGACACTGATGTGGGTATGTGATAAAGTATCAAATTGTCGCCCCCAACACGTGGGCTTGACCCCGAGGAACATCAGGGCGGCAGTCTTTTACAAAAAAGTAGCCAATTGTAAGAGTTGAGGCGTTGACGCCAGGGCAGTTGTGTGTTAAGATAACTTCACTGTCCCTCGAAAACGCTGATGCTTTTAGGGGCAAAAGAACCTTGAAAACTGAACATTGAATCTTGAGACAACTGTTCTTGAGACTTCATTCTAAAAGCTTGATGAGCTTCGGGGTGAAGAATCAAAGAACTCTGTGTTTGAAGAGAATAAGCCATAAG
>JAAZLY010000123.1 GCA_012799115.1 Bacillota bacterium | reverse complement strand
ATGTACCAATCATAGGCGTATTGGGGCACTCATAGCGTAGACAATATAGGTTGTCACGTAGAAACTCCCGCACCGAATTTGCAGGCTAATATGAGTAAAATCATATGGGCTTGTTACACATCTAAGGTACAACACTCTGGGAATTAAGTAAAGAGGTTTTTTCTGAGAGTCCTCTTCGGAACGTCTCAACTTAGGGAATAGAAGGCTAGTTCGCCCTGGTGATCCCCTGCATAAGCTATCCCAAGAAGGCCAAGTTCAAAGGGACATTGGAGGTGAACCGAGTGGGTTACAAAGGGTGCATTCAACCGTATCAGTACTACCATCCACGCTGGCGGGAGGATCATGAAAGCGAAAACGAACTCAGGAATGTGAACAATATAAAGATCGATCTCATCTGTCCTGGATGCCATAGACCAAGACCTCACAAGACAAATCGAAACAAGCTCGTCAATATCAACAACATCACTGTCTGTGTCGATGGGCACAAGGTCAAGCATGATTGCTGGTAGGTCCCCGGGCCAAGGCTTCTGATGGTTCCTCTGTCTTCTCAAGGAACCATCAGTTTTGTCCTCGCCCGTAGCCTAACGATGCATATATGCCCAATAGCGATTCCAGGTAGCCTCGCTACCAAACCTGTTTTTAGGCCGCTTGCTACTCGAAGCGGTCTTTCTTTCTCGTCCTTGGCCCTTTTGGTACGCTTCTGGCTCCTTCGGTTCCTCTTCGGGCAGAGAGACAATCTCTTCCCTCGTGACCGTGATCTGGAGCTTGAGGAGGACCCGAACAAATAGCTTAACCTGGTAATTTGACTGACCCAGGGGGACAACATCGGGAAGCCCACTTACGGAGCTATGCTCCAGTTCAGAGAACTCTAGAACATGATCGCCTGGTTGAATTCCTTCGATCTCCGTCACGGAAAAGATAGGGAGATACAAGGTATGCTCCAGATCGTTGCCTTCTACCATGAGCTTGACCTTGAGAAATCCTTCATTGATCAACTTACCCGGGAGGATCGTGCGCCTCAGAACTGGCTCGCTCAGGGGTGTTATGCTAACCAGCTTTGTAAGCTCTCCCGTTTCCAGTTCAACGTCCACTCCAATTGGCGCCTTCATTTCGAGGCTAGCGATTTTCGTGGCTTCGATTTCCGCAATCACCACATGGGTAATGATCCGTGCCATGTCACACCCTCCAACTCGAATGCTGCTGGGGGTTCACAATAATCTTAATATCGTTCCTGTTGATAATCGCATCGTCGGAGTCGTCTTCTTCGATGTGACAGTCCTCGTCCGTGTACTCGCAGTCCTTGGGAATGCGGATACATTCCTCACGGGCGATAATAACCTTGATTTTGTAAACCACCGTGATAATCAGCATGTTCTTGGTTTTGCATCCCTGATAACTAGGATCTGCTATGCCCCGGATATCAATGGATTCGACCTCTGCCGTCTCTTTAACGTGATCGCCAGGTAGAATGCAAGGTATGTCATGCATTCCGTAGATAGGAATATCCAGATGGCTCTTGGACGAGAGGGAGAGCTTACAGTCTCCACCAGGCTTCTGTACAAGCAGACATGCCTTTTGGAGTCCGTGATTGATGAGTTTATCTGGGACAATGGTCGGGGTGAAAACCGGTTTACCGAGGAGTTTGAGCTCCAGAGGGGTTTCCACCTCACCTGTTTTGGAGTTCACCCTGATTCCTAGAGGTGCCGGAATTTGAATACGTCCAGTCTTTTGTACCTCTAGTTGTGCCTTAACCACCAGGGCTTTTACAAGGCGCTTTTCTTTCTTCTTTCCCACGTTTCACACCACCTTCTTACCATACTCGCCAAACCTAGCAAAAGGGCTCGGCGGCGTCAATCTGCAAAATGCGTTCGCTGGCAACAACGATGCAGTACCTAACCACGACTGCAAGAACCAACCAGAACTTCCCGTCGCAATCGCAATAGGCAGAGACATCTTCGAATCCTTCAATCAGGAAGTCGTGTTTTTGTACGATGTCTCCTGGCTGTGCCCCAGGACTTGGCAGTACGTCATGCCACAAGATCGGAATGTTGGACTGCGAGGCGAGCTTTACTCCAGTGAGCGAAGTAATCACTAGATCGGCATAGACGATCCCTGTGTTCATGACTTTGCCGGGAATAATGGTAGTGCTGAGCAGCTCTGGTGGACGGCTACCCAGTACCAATTTGACCAACACTTGCTGTCCGGCTGACTCGAACTTCCCCTGAGCGAAGGTTAGGTTGGCTGGAGCTTCGATTTTTGTGCGTCCAACCACCTGTACAGAAGCGTCTTTGTCGATGACCATGGGAACCTTAACTCTGTGTTGTTGGATCCCATCTTCCAACAAATTGAGTTGTACCATTCAGTTTCTCCCCTATCATTGAATTGGGAGTTCCCTCCTACTTCAAGAATATGTACTTAGGAAAATTTGGCTATAGGAGTCCGTTCCTAGATTTCCATGCAAGAAAGCCTCCTGGCGGAGGCTTTTTGCGTGAACTGGCTAGCAGAACGGGATAGCACCATTGACTCTGACGAGAACTTCCTTGGCAACGACCAAACAGTAGTTGATGACGAAATTGATGGTGACGTCGGCATCTTCCACAATGGGATCGCCAATGATCCGGAACTCAACATCATGTTTCTGTACAACGTTCTGCCCAGGCCACTGTGTGAGGTCAATGGGACAGACCACCGCATCCTCTTGGTACGTTACTTCGAATGTCGCAACATCTCCAGTCGCATCTGTGACCGCAACTTCGAGAAGCCAAGTGTTGAAGACTTTGTCTTGATCAATAATGGCCTCAAATGAGAGGGGAGTGAGGGTAACTGTAATAGGCTCGGTGGGCGCGGCCACAAGTGTGACAGTGACCGAATTGTCTGGTTGCTGTACTTGCTCTTGACAGATAACCTTTAGCGTCTTCAGCAAGTGATCCTGGAAGTTTTGCTGTGAGAGCTGATTTGTGAGGAAACCCATATACGCATCTCCTTTCCTATGATGGATTGATGCCTATCGCATCAACCTCTTGCTACAGAATATGTTGCCTTAGGGCGACTGCTATAGGAAGAGAAGCCTGTATTAGACAGAATAAGATCTCAGTGGGAGGGAGTGGAAGGGGAGTTGCAGAATCTGGTATAATTAGTTGTTAGCTACAGATTGATCGCGGGGAGGTGAAGTACATGGGAATGACAGGAAACTTATCCCTTTTGGCCATGCTCGTTGTCGTTGTGAGTGTCATCCTTTACGTCAGAAGACAGACAAGCTATACCCTGGACGTCAAAATTGAGCCTCCAGAGGCAGCACGGATCTCAGAGATCATGTACAAGAAGGTGCCCGGAGGGGTTGAAGCGCAGTTCTCGCTCCGTATAAAAGAGGGATATGCCATAAGAAAGTGGACGGGTACTCTACCTCGCTTAGAAGGATACGATCCCGCGCTTTGGTATGACCATGAGAAGAAAAGGGTGCGACTCTTCATCGGGAAGAACGAGAAGATGACGATCCATTTTGAGAAAATGGAGGACTAGTCTCTTTAGGATTAAAGGCAGGCAGCGATATGCTGGAAAGGAAGAGTCCGTATGGGAAGATATGATGATGCTCTAGAACTATTCGGAAGTGGATTTAACTGTGCTCAGTCCGTCCTTGGTTCCTATGTGGAGCGGCAGACAGACGAAGGTGAGTTAGCACTGAAGCTTGCAGCGGGCTTTGGTGGAGGCATGCGCATGGGTGAAGTGTGCGGGGCCGTGACCGGAGCCTTGATGGTGATCGGCTTAAGGGAAGGGCAGTACAAGGCGGAGGATAAGGCTGCCAAGGAGAAATGCTCTCGGCTGACCCGGGATTTTATGGAGGAGTATGCCAAGAGGAAGGGTACTCTCCTTTGCAGAGAGATTCTGGGCTACGATGTTCGAGATGCATCGGCTGCCCAGGCCCATGCGGCGAGCAAGGGACAAAAGTGCGGGGAGGCCATCCGCCTGGCAATCGAACTGTTAGGCGAGATGGGAATCGAGTAAGAGAGAAGGGACTCTACCCGAGGTAAAGTCCCTTTCTTGTCGCTAACGTCGATTCATTTATTCACCACTAGGGAAGGCAAAGCCCTTAGCAGGACCTGTCGACGATGGTGTACCTGCGAGATTCGAGAGGTAGGTCTCGCCTAGCGTCTTGATGTGGTTATCGACATTGTCAAAGTAGTTAAAATGAGTCTGTTCGTGTTCAATGATTGTTTCAAAGAGAGTTGCGGAGATGGTGTCGCCCATTTCGCGACAAAGCTTGGCAAATTGCCCATAGGCATCGATGGCTTCGTCTTCTTCGTTGGCGTCGAAGGGGAAGATTTCCTTAACACCCTGGCGCTTCACGACCGCTCCCGCGAGGTCTGTTGTTGGTTCACCGCCAAGCTCCTTAATTCTTTCGGCTAGTGCTTCTGCATGACGCATCTCATCAATGGCAATGAGTTTGACCTTTGCTGCTAACTCACCAAAGTCTAGATCATCAAGAATGTAGTGTTGATGCATGTACTGGTGAATGGCTTGTAGTTCCATGGATTTGGCTTTGTTTAAGACCTCAAGCACCTTGTTTCTTCGTTCCTCTTTGTTCAAAGTATGTCCCTCCTTGAGATTTGATATGTGTACATAGTCTATCATAGTCTCTGGCGAAGAACAATGAGGTGATGGGTATCTCCATGTTTTTGACCCGTCTTTTTCTGAACCTTGTATGACTGGTATCTGTTGCGAATCTATATGCAATACTAAACAGGATTTTAATGAACTATTATCGAATAACAAAAAAACAGAAATGAGGTTGATGCGATGAAGTTCGGGTATTTTGATGATCAAAATCGCGAATACGTGATTACTACCCCCAAGACTCCTTATCCTTGGATAAACTACCTAGGATCCGAGGATTTCTTCGGCCTAATCTCTAACACGGCTGGGGGCTATTCTTTCTACCAAGATGCCCGTTTGAGGCGTCTAACCCGGTATCGTTATAATAATGTACCACTTGATGATGGGGGTCGCTACTTCTACATCAATGATGGGGGAGATTGCTGGACTCCAAGCTTCAAGCCTATGAAGAAGGATTTGTCCTTCTATGAGTGCCGCCACGGACTTGGCTACACCAAGATCCAAGGTGCAAGAGGTGGTCTACACGTTCAGCAACTTTTCTTCGTCCCACTTTTTTTCACTGGGGAAATAACCCAGATTACGTTGAAGAACGAGACTGAGAAAACCAAGAGCATTTCCCTCTTTTCCCTCGTGGAGTTTTGTCTGTGGGATGCGAATGATGATATGACAAACTTTCAGCGAAACCTAAGTATTGGTGAGGTAGAGGTGGAAGGTTCGACCATCTATCATAAGACGGAATACCGGGAGCGGCGTGATCACTATGCCTTCTTCTCTGTCAATGGTGAAGTGGCAGGCTTTGACACCGATCGTGAGAGTTTCTTGGGTCTATACAATGGTTTTGATCAGCCCGAGGTTGTACTGCAAGGTAGTGCCAAGAACTCCATGGCTAGCGGCTGGTCTCCCATTGGTTCACACCATATCAAGGTAGAACTGGCCCCTGGAGAAGAGGTGTCCTATATCTTCATCCTGGGTTATGTAGAGAATCCGAGGGATGAAAAATGGGCGGCCCCAGGTGTGATTAACAAGAAAAGAGCCTTGGACATGATGGAGGCCTTCCAGAGCGATGCTCAGGTTGAGGCAGCTCTAGGAGAACTTCGGTCCCACTGGGACAGTCTTCTCTGTAAGTACCAGGTTACAAGTGGTGATGAAAAGCTTGACCGGATGGTAAACACTTGGAATCCATATCAGTGTATGGTCACCTTTAACATGTCCCGTAGCGCCTCTTACTTTGAGTCGGGCATTGGGCGGGGCATGGGATTTCGCGACTCCAACCAGGATCTTCTAGGCTTTGTTCATCAAGTGCCAACCCGGGCCAGACAGCGCATCTTAGATATTGCGGCCACGCAGTTCGAGGACGGAAGTGCCTATCATCAGTACCAGCCTTTGACCAAGAAGGGCAATCACGCCATCGGATCGGGTTTCAATGATGATCCCCTGTGGCTGATTGCAGGAACCGCTGCCTACATCAAAGAGACAGGCGACTTTGGCATTCTAGACGAGGATGTTCCCTTTGATAGCAATCCGGATAATACAGCTAGCCTCTTTGAACATCTAAAGCGTTCCTTCTACCATGTGCTACATAACCTAGGTCCCCATGGTCTACCCTTGATCGGTAGGGCAGACTGGAATGATTGTCTTAATCTGAATTGCTTTTCGGAAGAACCAGGGGAGTCGTTCCAAACGAGCGGGCCTTCGGAGGGCCCCATAGCAGAATCCGTCTTTATTGCAGGTCTTTTTGTCTATGTGGCACCAGATTTCATCGAGCTGTGCCGCCGCAGAAACCTGCTAAATGAGGCTGCAGAAGCCAAAAGACATATGGAAACCATGATCCAGACGGTCCTAGAACATGGATATGACGGCCAATGGTTCTTGCGGGCCTATGATGCCTCAGGGGAGAAGGTGGGAGGCAGGGAGTGTAGTGAAGGCCAGATTTATATCGAACCCCAAGGCTTTTGCGTGATGGCAGGAATCGGCGTAGAGTCAGGCCAGGCCAAGCAGGCCTTAGATTCGGTCAAGGAGCATTTAGAGACAGAGCACGGCATTGTCTTACTTAGTCCCGCTTATTCCACGTACCGTAAGGAGTTGGGCGAGATTTCGTCCTATCCACCTGGTTACAAGGAAAATGGAGGCATCTTCTGTCACAATAACCCTTGGGTCATGATTGCTGAAACTGTCATTGGCCGGGGAGAGCGGGCCCTTGATCTTTACAAGAAGATTTGTCCTTCTTACCGCGAGGAGATCTCTGATCTTCACCGTCTAGAGCCCTATGTCTATGCCCAGATGATTGCGGGGAAGGAAGCACCAAACTTCGGCCAGGCCAAGAACTCCTGGCTCACAGGGACTGCAGCCTGGAACTATGTCGCCATTTCTCAGGCAATACTCGGCGTGAAACCGGGCTATGATGGTCTGACGATTGATCCCTGTATTCCTCCAAACTGGAAGGGTTTCCAGGTGGAGCGACAGTTCCGCGGTGCCACCTACGAGATCCATGTCAGTAACCCCCATGGGGTAAGCAAGGGTGTCTCTAGGATCTCCGTTGATGGTCAAGAGATCGAGGGTCAGACCTTACCGATTTTCGAGGATGGAGCACACCACCGGGTTGAGGTTGTTATGGGGTAAACAAGCGCCATGAGCAGGAAGCTCATGGCGTATTCCTTAGCTGAACCCGTCAAGGTCCCGAAAGGAGCGGAGAAATCCGGTCCTTTTTTGCATGGGCAAAAGATAGTACTTAAAGCCGCTAATTTTTTCCAACTTTGCATTGAAAATGATTCTCATTCTTGCTATACTTAATATAACCAATTAGGTTATAAATAACCCATAAAGGATGTGCTGCTATGTTAGCTCAACAGTACGGTCCATTGCAAGGCAAGATGTTGCAGATCATGGATGAGAATGGAGTCATTCTCCAGACTGACCTAGTCCCTGATCGCCAGGATGAAGCCTGGCTTGAATCCTACATGACAATGCTCAAAACAAGAAGTGCAGATAATAAAGCGCTCCAGCTCCAAAGGCAAGGGCGCATGCTCACCTATGCCCCCAATACGGGGCAAGAAGCGGCCCAGGTTGGTTCTGCTGCAGCCATGGCCGAAGGAGATTGGCTGGTACCAGCCTTTCGAGAACTAGGGGCTTGGCTCACTAGAGGTGTCGATTTAGAACGTGTCTACCTCTACTGGTATGGCAACGAGCTTGGGAGTAAGTTTGCTGACGGTGTACGGGTTCTTCCCATTTCGGTTCCCATTGGCTCTCAGTTTCAACATGCTGTGGGAATCGCCATGGCCTCGAACATCAAGGGTGAAGATGATGTGACTGTAGCCTACATCGGAGATGGAGGCACCTCTATCGGGGACTTCAGCGAAGCGCTGAACTTCGCCGGAGTCTTTAACGCACCCGTTGTCTTCATCATTCAAAACAACCAATATGCAATTTCCGTCTCGAGACAAAAGCAAACGAAGGCGGAAACCCTCGTGCAGAAGGCAGTGGCCGCTGGAATTCCAGGTATCCTAGTGGACGGAAACGACTTGATGGCCATGTATGCTGCTACCAAAGAAGCGATCGATCGGGCCCGCGATGGCGGCGGACCGACGTTGATCGAAGCCTACACCTATCGTCTTGGCGCCCATACAACCTCGGACGATCCAACCAAGTACCGGGAAGATGAAGAAGTGGAAAAATGGCGGGCCAAGGACCCCGTTAAGCGTATGAAGGCATACTTGATTGCCAAGGGGATCTGGAGTGAAGAAGAGGATGTAAGGCTGATTGAGCAATATGATGAAGAAGCCTTGGAAATCTTCCGCAAGGTGGAAGCTACTGGTGAAACGGAACTAGAAGATATCTTCAAGTATCACTTTGCAGAGATGCCCGAGCATCTTCAGGAGCAATATGATGAGTATGTGCAGTATCTCAAGGAGGTGGAGTAAATGGCTGTTATGAACCTGATCAGTACAATCAACCACACCTTGGATCAAGAACTAGAACGGGATCAGCGAGTTGTGGTTTTTGGTGAAGACGTGGGACTAGAAGGCGGGGTTTTTCGGGCGACCGTCGGCTTGCAGAAGAAGTACGGTGAGAAGCGAGTGTTTGACACACCCCTGGCCGAATCGGCCATTGTGGGTACAGCCGTTGGTATGGCCATTAACGGTTTGCGCCCGGTAGCGGAAATCCGGTTCTCGGGCTTTATGTACCCGGCCTACAATCAAATTGTCTCCCACGTAGCACGGATGCGTAATCGTACCAGGGGACGGCTCAACCTTCCCATGGTGATCCGTATGCCCCATGGGGGCGGGATTAAGGCCCTAGAACATCATTCCGAGAGTCTAGACACATTGCTAGGGCATATCCCTGGTCTGAAGGTGGTTACACCATCCACACCCTACGACGCCAAGGGCCTCCTCCTATCTGCAATTCGTGACGAGGATCCAGTCATTTTCCTGGAACCATCCAAGATTTACCGAGCCTTCAAGCAGGAAGTCCCAGAAGAGGACTATACCATTCCCTTAGGCAAAGCCAAGATTCTGCAACAAGGAACAGATGTGACCGTGGTTTCCTGGGGAGCCTATGTTCATGAGGTCCTCAAGGCAGGTCAACTTCTTGCGGAGGAAGGAATCTCTCTGGAGATTATCGATCTGAGAACCATTTCACCTATTGATCGAGAGACAATCATCGAATCAGTGCAAAAGACAGGGCGCTTTGTGGTAGTACATGAGGCAGCGAAGTCCTTTGGGCCCGGAGCAGAACTGATGGCCCTAGTCAATGAGGGAGCCTTCTTATACCTAGAAGCGCCCCCCACGAGGATTGCAGGTTTCGATGTGACCATTCCAATTCCAAGGGGAGAGCACCATTACTTTATGGATGCCAAACGTATTGCCCATGGAATCAGGCGTGTGGCCAACTACTAGAAGGGAGGAGAAGCAATGCTAGAGTTTAGATTTCCCGATATCGGCGAGGGTATCGCCGAAGGCGTGATCTTGAAGTGGTTTGTGGAGCCAGGGACAGAGGTAAAAGAAGGCGACTCCTTGTTTCTGGTGGAAACAGATAAAGTGAATGCAGAAATCCCCTCCCCTACGAGCGGAAAGGTCGTCTCGACATTTGGATCCGTAGGGGAGACCATTAACGTGGGTGATGTAGTTGTCACCTTTGAGGATCCTTCAGCTCCCGCAGCTCAAATCACCACTGAAGCAGTGGAAGAGGAGAATGCGGGTGTAGTGGGGGCGCTGGAGACCTCGTCTTATGTCCTTGAAACAAGTAGTGAGGCGAGCCAAGAAATGCAGCGTCCTGGGGGGCGCAAGGTACTGGCAACCCCCGTAGCTAGACATTTAGCCAAAGAGCTTGGTGTGGACATTAACCTAGTCACAGGCACCGGGCCTGCCGGACGAGTGATGAAAGAAGATATTCGCAGTGCGGCTCCACAAGTGGTGCAGGAGGTACAACCGACCTTAGCACCCCTGACGACAACCGAGCCTTTGGAGGAACGAATTCCCCTCACCCAGCTTGGTAAAACTGTGGCCAAGACGATGAGCCTCTCCAAACAGGAGATTCCCCATGCCGCCGTGATGGATGAGTTTGACGTCACTGAACTAGTTAAATTCAGACAAGAAGCAAAGGAACTGGCGGAGCGAGAGGGAACCAAACTCACCTACATGGCCTTTATTATCAAGGCTGTGGCCCTTGCCCTCAAAGAGTTCCCACTCTTCAACGCCACCTTTATGCCAAGCACCCAAGAAATCGTGCAAAAGAAGTACTATAATATCGGAATCGCCGTCGATACTCCTGATGGACTCTTGGTGCCGGTGATCAAAAACGCAGACCATCAAGGTATTCTGGCCCTCGCAGAGCAGGTCAAGACCTTGGCAGAAAAGGCTAAGGATCGAACCTTAACGCTCGATGAAATCCAGGGTGGAACCTTTACCCTGACCAATTACGGTGCAGTTGGTGCCCTTTCGGGTCTGCCCGTGATTAAGCATCCTGAAGCAGGTATTCTGGGTATTGGAACGATAACCAAGAAGCCAGTCGTTGCGGGGGATGATACCATTGTGATTCGGCACATTCTCCCTGTGACTCTAGCCTTTGACCATCGTTTCATAGACGGAGGGAACGCAGGGCGTTTCATGCAAAGGCTAAGATCCTATCTAGAAGATCCGATCTTGCTTCTGATGCGTTAAGTGAGGGAGATGATGGTATGGCTGATTACAAAATTGCCATTTTAGGTGGTGGTCCAGGAGGCTATGTGGCGGCCATTAAGGCCGCCCACCTCGGGGCCAAGACGGTGTTGATCGAAGGAGGAGAAGTTGGTGGTGTCTGCCTCAATGAGGGATGCATTCCCACCAAGACGCTCTTAAAGAGTGCTAAAGTGTATCAAGACATCTTGAACTCGGAAAACTATGGAATCAGAGTCAGCAAAGAAGGGGCTGTCACCATAGATTGGGCTACCATGCTTGGACGCAAAGACAAAGTGGTGGCGCAGCTCACCGGAGGTGTGAAGCAGCTTCTGAAGAGAAATGGTGTCGATGTGATCAAAGGCTACGGTGAGGTAAGGGATCCCCATACAATCGTCGTTAATGGTCAGACAGTGACCGCTGAAAACCTCATTATCGCTACCGGTTCGCGGCCAAACTTACCTCCCATACCTGGATTGGAAGAATCCCTCGCTGCTGGCTTGGCAGTAACCAGTACTGGAGCCCTGGAGTTTCTCGAGATTCCCCAGGAGCTTGTCATCGTGGGTGGTGGGGTTGTAGGCATCGAGTTTGCCGCTCTCTTCAACGCTCTAGGTAGTCAAGTTACCGTCCTTGAGAAGTTCTCCGTCCTAGCAAGCCTGGATTCCGACTTGCGCGAGTACATGCAACGAACCTTAGGTAAGAAGGGTGTCCAGATTCTAGAGGGAGTAGAGGTAGAGCGCTTTGAGGGAGCGACCGTTCTTGCCCGAGTAAACGGTGAGACAAAGGCGTTCCAGGGTGACAAGGTTATCGTTAGTCTGGGAAGAAAGCCCAATGTGGAAGCGGTCAAGGTGCTTGGTCTTGCTATGGAGGGTCCTGCCATTCGCACTAATGAACGTCTAGAGACAAGCCTCAAGGGTGTGTACGCTATTGGCGATGTGAATGGAAAACAGATGTTGGCCCATGTGGCTTCTGCGGAGGGAATCGTCGCGGTGGAGAATATCCTCGGAGGCCAAAGTACAATTGACTATGATAAGGTTCCTGCAGCCATTTACTCCTTCCCCGAAGTAGCAGTTGTAGGTCTAACGGAAGAGGAGGCCAAGCGACGGGGGCACAAACTCAAGATTGGTAACTTCCCCTTAGCGGCCAATGGTAAGGCGTTAGCGGAAGGCGAGGCCGAGGGATTCGTCAAGATTGTGGCCGACGAGCAGTATGGAGAAGTCCTTGGGGTGCACATTATTGCCGCACAGGCTACAGACTTGATCTCCGAAGCGGTAGCAACACTCCAGCTTGAAGGAACAGTCTACGATCTAGCCCAGGCGATTCATCCCCATCCTACATCTTCGGAGATTATCATGGAGGCGGCGCACGCTACCATTGACCAAGCAATCCACTTCATGAAGAAGTAGTTTTTTTGACCTAAAATGAAAATGAAAATGAGGAGAGGGGATCTCGAAACGGATCCTCTCTCCTCATCTCTTCGTCTGGGCTTCTTAGGAGAACAGGCATTGCAGGAAATCATCCCGCGTAATGCCAATGAAGTAATCCTCGAACGTTACCTTGTCTAGGAGTTCGACGATGGCGTTTTCGCGGTAGTCATTCCCATTGAGCAGCTCTGCGAACTGCTTCACGTTATTTTTACCGAAAAAGTCACCGAAGATGTTCATATCCTGAATCACACCTTCGACCACATTGAACTTCAGTTCAATCTTGCCTCCGGCATAACGTCCTTCCTTTTCTATCTCAGACTCGGGTGAAGCCCCGTAGTTCCAATCCCACAAGCTATAACGACGATCTTTGAGGTCGTTAATAATGGACCAGTCTTCTTCCGTCAGTACATACTCCTTGCTTGCTCCATCGGGAATAAGGAATCGCCAAAGGGTTTCTTTGAACTCTTCGATGGTGATCGGGTGCGGGAGGTGGGGGAGGATATTCGTTACCCGACTACGGACAGACTTGACTCCCTTGGATTGAATCTTGTCAGCCTTCACGTTCAGAGCATCTTGCACAACGGACAAATCCGAATTGAACAAGATCGTACCATGATGAAGCAGTCGATTCTTGGACCAGTACTGGGCATTTCCGGAGAATTTTTGACCATTGATGGTGATATCATTGCGACCCGAAAACTCCGCCTTCACCCCTAGGTGAGCGAGGGCGTCAATCACGGGTTTCGTGAAGTAGGCAAAATTGCTGACAACACTCTTTTGGGCATCGACGATAAAGGTAAAGTTCAGGTTGCCAAAATCATGGTAGACGGCTCCGCCTCCAGATAGGCGCCGTACCACATGGATGCCATGTTCTTTAATATAAGGTGCATTGACTTCGGCTATAGTATTTTGGTTGCGACCGACAATAACTGCAGGCTCGTTTTGCCATAGGATGGCATAGT
>JAAZLY010000122.1 GCA_012799115.1 Bacillota bacterium | reverse complement strand
GTCTGAGAGACGATGAAGCAGGTGACAACAACCCTATTGTCTGTGCTGTGCCTTCTAGTCCTTTTAGGGGTCGTGGTGCCAGCGAACTCATTAGGGTCGCCCATTGTCTGTGAGGATCACTTAACGTTGCCCGCCGACAAAATCCTGCGCATCTCCCAGACAAGGGTGGAGTTTTCCCACCACGGACTCTTGCCGATTAGCGCAGATGTGGAGGTCTTTCAGCACTGGGGCGATGAGATCCATAGTATCCCCCTTGATGCGGTTAAGGTGGGCTTTGAGGAAGTTGTGGCCACAGTGTTTCAGGGAGAGATTGTACGCTTTGATGTCTATGATCCCCTCTATATTCGCGCCATCCGGGTGGCCATTAGTACCGATCAGTTTCGCTCTGTTGAGCATGAGAGGCTGAGTCTCAGTCCAACCACAACGCTCTATATCGAGGAAAAAGGCACAGGTCGCGGATTCTCTGTTGAGTCGGATCAGGAAGTAAGCCTCTTTGTAGTGGATGGCCGATTGCACGCCGTTGATGGTCAGGGCACTACGTGGCAGTTTGATCAACGCCTCCATATCTGGTCGCAACCAGGGGGACTTGTGCAGATCAACTCCTTTCGACGCGGAACCGGGACGCAGTTTCATCCCCGGTACCGTGGGCATTTTGAAATTACGATGATGGAAAATAACCGTTTTCTCGTAATTAACGAGGTGGATTTGGAAGACTATCTCTATCAGGTTGTACCAAGCGAGATGCCAATCAGTTGGCCCCTTGAGGCGCTAAAGGCCCAGGCCGTGGCTGCCAGAACCTATGCAGTTGCTCAAGCAATCTATTCGCGCCAGGGACATTTGGGTTTTCACGTCGCGGATAGCACGAACTCGCAAGTATACAATAATCACCCAGAGTCTGCCCGGACAACGCAGGCCATTGACGAAACTGCTGGTGAGATTCTAGCTCGATCCGATGGAGTCATTAGCTCCACGTACTACTACTCCACGTCGCCGCAAGCGGTCCTGACGAATCTGAGCACTTGGAAAGATACGTCCGGACTGGGCTTGGAAGGAAATTCCCCTTGGTTCCGGTGGTCGTGTACCTTTACTAAGACGGAGCTAGAGGGTCTATTTCCGTTAGGTGAGATCGCTTCGGTTGAGATCACCGAGAGGGACGGAGTTGGCAGGGTGGTTTGCCTTGTTGTTTCCGGGTCGGAAGGGAAAGAATCCATTGAAGGCGAACTGAACATTCGTCGCGCCTTGAGACCTTCAAGTCTGCGGAGGGTTAACGATAGTCTAGGTCCCCAGAGTTTATTGCCTAGTGCGCTCTTCTTTCTCGAACAGCAGAGGGATGCAGGGGGTAAGCTACAATCGATCACGATTTATGGGGGCGGAAGTGGTCATAATTTAGGAATGAGTCAATGGGGAGCCAAGGGGATGGCTGAATCGGGTTACGATCATTTGAGTATCCTAACGAAGTATTACCCCAACGCTACTTTGATCACTCACTCCCAACAGTTGAGGTACTAGGAATGGAAAAACCAGAGAAGTTCGAATGGCGGATCCCTTGGAGAGGGATTGCCCTCGCCCTAATGGTGAGCATGATTGCGTTAGTGATCGTTGTTTGGAAGATGGCAAACCCTAGTGATGTCCTGCATGAACTCGGGGAATATCCACTGGCGTATTTTTTTGGTGCACTTTTCTTTGTGCTTGTGGCCTGGGTGGTAGATGGACAACGTATTTCGACGCTGGCACGGGCGATGGGGTATCGCACTCCTTGGTGGAAGATGGCTACTTTGCTGGGGGCTGCCAACTTTCTTACTCTTGTCACTCCTTTTGCTGGAGGGGGAGGCGCCTTGATCGTTTACTTCCTCTACAGACAGGGAATGAAAGGTTCTGCGGCTACAGCAGTTGTGATGGCTGGGGGATTGGCTGGGCAACTTAGCCTCGCTTCTCTGGCTCTTCTCACGTTTTCCCTTTCAGCGGATGTTCCAGCGGATCTAGCTCGTTACTTCAACGCTGTGCGAATCGGTGCGCTCTCTTACATAGCAGTCCTGTTTATCTTGCTTGTTCTTATCTTGCGAAGCCAACGTTTTTTCAAGTGGGTGTTCCGAAAGAAGGATGGTTCTAGACCTGCAGTCTGGATTGAAGAGTTTCGCCGGAGTATGCACTACCTTCTTGTTGAGAGGCGAAGATACTTTGTTGCCTGCTTTGCCGTTGCCTTCTCCTACTATCTTGTTTACTATACCGGGACCTTCTTGCTTCTTTCCGGCTTTGGAGTCTACAACCACTGGCTACGCTATGCCATCGCAGTTCTCTTTGGCGCGGCCCCGGTTTTCTCTCCGATCCCCGGAGGAGCTGGAGTTGCCGAGGGTATCGCTTGGGTGGTTCTAGATGGCGCCTTAACGGCAGATCTTCTCAGTACCTTCATTGTATTATGGCGCTCTGTCGTCTTTTATATCCCTATCGTATTAGGAGGAACCATTTTTGCTTTGCTAGCAATGAAATGGGCTAGCAAAGTAATATTACCTGAGGAACCGGACCATACTAAAGAGTAGGACGGTTACCAAGGGGGGATCCACATGAGTTATCGGGAGCAACTACGACAGGCTCGGGAGATTTTGCAGGAGGAAGTTCAGGAACTGCGGATGAGTTTGGCAAGCAAGGAGATGGATCTACGCAAACTAGATGGATTGCTGAAGGAAACGGGAGTTAGAAGAAAACCGGGACCTTCTTTGACAAGTCAGATTGTGGCGGTCCTCCACTCCTTGGCCAAGGACAGCCCTGAGGGGGTATCAGCCAGGGCTGTTGTGCAAAAGTTCGGGCAGGCACGGGATGATGTCAACGAGTCGACCATTCGCTCCACTCTATACCAAGTGACACGCAAGTTGCGGCCTACAGAGATCGCCGTTGGTGATATGGTGCACCAGGTGAGGGTGGTGAAGAAGGGCCCTCTCTATGATGTAGAACTAGTCGCTGAACAGGAGGCGGAGCTCATCTAGATCCCGGGTGAAACGAGCAGGTGGCAAAGAGGCCAGAAAATCAGCACCATACCGGGCAGTCAGAATCCTCTCATCGAGGATCACGACACCTCCCACATCTGTCTTGGTCCGGATCAGACGGCCGAAACCTTGTTTGAGGCGTAGTATCGCCTGGGGGACACTGTATTCCAAAAAGGGGTTGCCCCCAGCGTCTTCAATGGCTTGCAACCGGGCTCTAGTGACGGGTCGATCGGGTGAAGTAAAGGGCAATCGCGTGATCACAACGGCACGGAGGGCTTGACCTGGTAGATCAATGCCTTCCCAGAAACTATTGGTGCCGAATAGGAGAGAACGTGGTTCGGCTTGAAAGTCTTGAATGAGAGCTAAACGAGGTCCGTCTCCCTGTTTGAAGAGAGTATAGCCTACTTCATCTAGTTTAGGATAAATTGCATCGGCAACCTCGTTCATCAGGCTATAGCTCGTAAATAAGGCTAAGACACCGCCTCGGGTTAGAGCCAGAGTGCGCAAGATCAAGTAGCCTACATAATGGGCATAGCGTGGATGATTGGGGTTCTTTGCTTCTCTGGGTACGCATAGAATTGCTTGTTGATCGTAGGCAAAGGGAGAGCCTAAGATCAATCCTGACGCCTCATGGAGCCCTAGTTGACCCTGAATGTAGTCAAAGGATCGATTCGTGCTCAAGGTGGCGGATGTGAGAATGACTGAGGGGGTCTGCTTAAATAGTGTCTCCTGTAAAAACTCACCAACTTCAATTGGCGCAGCCACTAAAGCGGGCTCGCCATTTTGCATTTCTGCCCAATAAGCATAGGTTGAATCCTTGCCGAGCAAAACGAGATCAAGGGTTGTCAACAGCCTGTCTGTGAACAAGGCAAACTGCTCAACCAATCCTGAAATCTCTCCCTCTTCATCGAAATTGCATTCTTTTAAGACCTCCTGGATATCCTTCAGGTGTTTGGGTAGGCTGGTATCGGCAAAATAGGCGCGGTTTTCCTCCGTTAAGGGGACTGTAAAGCTGGTGATCAACGGCTCCATCTGGGAAAAGTATTGACCAGCTTCTCTTATGATCTCGTCGAGAATGAGATTTAGGTCTTGTACAATATACTCAGGGACTATGTCTCTCAGTGTAGCCTGCAATTGGTTCCCAGTACGGTAATATGCTAGAAAGCCGGAGCGTTTCAATTCGTGACTATAGGCACTTGTTGCCACTTCCTCAAGGTTATGCGCCTCGTCGATAACGACTCCATCAAAGGCAGGGAGAACACGCCCTTCTGAGCGGGCATCCGCTAAGAGCATGGCTTGGTTGGTGATCACAAGGTGTGCCTTACCAAGGCGATGACGTAAACTCCAATAGAAACACTGGCCAAAAT
>JAAZLY010000121.1 GCA_012799115.1 Bacillota bacterium | reverse complement strand
GGAAAGGGTACATCCTTGCCGCCTAACATTTTCGACAGTTCGTTGTCATTCCACATCTTGTGCACAAAGACACTGTCCACACTGATAGAAAATACTTCGACACCTAACTTTACGAACTCGGGGTGTTTTTCAGCAACTGCTGAAACTTCCGTCGATCAGACAAAGGTGAAGTCACCGGGGTAGAAGCAAAGCATTACCCACTTCCCCTTATAATCTGCCAAGTTCATCTCGACGAATTTCCCTTGGTGAAAACCTGGGGCTGAAAACTCTGGTGCTGGCTTTCCAACTTGAATCATCGTTCTTTGCTCTCCTTTCAGAACCTCTGTTGTGGCCACTACTTCCGCACTAGGCTTTGCAGGCTTCTTAGGGCGTGCGCAACCGGCTTCAAACTCTTTCATAGCCGTTGAACCTCCTTTTTTAATAGGACCAATTACTAACTGCGCTTTTGGAATTGGTAAATCCTTCTACGTTTTCACAAAAAGTGACGAATTCTGGAAGGACTGTAGCACGGGATACAAGGTTTAAGCAGGGAAATGGGGGAACTTGGAGAAAAAGGATACCGATACCATCATCCGAATGGGAAAAGAGAGGGGCTTGAGTGTGAAGTTAAACTACCGGAGAACGTTCTTTATTGGTCTAGCCTTCATGTCCATTTCCGCCTTCTGGCAGCTCTATGACAGCATTGTTCCCTTAATCCTTAAGCATACCTTTGAGATTGGTGACACGCTAGCTGGGGGTATCATGGCCGTTGACAACGTCTTGGCCCTGTTTATGCTCCCACTGTTTGGGGCGCTGTCGGATAGAGTCAGTACAGGGATTGGTAAACGAATGCCCTTTATTCTAGGGGGGACAGCTGTAGCTGTCTTGGCCATGATCCTTGTCCCTGTAGCGGACAACTTGGTGAGTTTACCTCTCTTTGTTGCCGTCCTCTTTGTTACACTTATCGCTATGAGTACCTATCGCTCACCGGCGGTAGCCCTCATGCCCGATGTTACCCCCAAACCATTACGTTCCCAGGCCAATGGCATTATTAATCTCATGGGCGCACTAGGTGCTGTATTTTCCCTAGCTCTAATCAGCTTCTTGGTTCCAGAGGCTGGAAAACCCGATTATCTTGTTCTATTTGCCATTGTGGCCGCGTTTATGGTTTTTGCTGTTGCGATACTATTCTCTACGATTAGGGAAAACCGAATCGCCAAGGAAATGGCAGTCTTTGAGACACCGGAAGAAGCTCAGGAAGAGGTGGGGCGTTCTAGTAAGATGGATCCCGCTGTGAAGAGGAGTTTCTTCCTGATCTTGGCCTCCATTTTCTTTTGGTTCTTCTCGTATAATGCGGTGACGACAGCGTTTTCGAAGTATGTACAGAGTCATTTAGGTGTGGCAGGAGGTGGCTTTGCTAGCAGTTTGATGATCGCTACTGTAGCCGCTGTAATTGCCTTTATTCCTGCGGGGATGATTGCTAGTAAGATCGGACGTAGGCGGACAATTCTATCTGGAATTGTTGTTCTAGCAGTCTCGTTTGCCTTGGCGTCCCTCTTCACCACGTTTTCACCGCTGCTGAATGTCCTATTGGTCTTTGTGGGCTTCGGCTGGGCTGCCATTAATGTAAACTCCTATCCTATGGTGGTCGAAATGGCCAAGGGGTCGGATATTGGTAAGTACACCGGCTATTACTACACGGCCTCGATGTCGGCTCAGATCCTCACGCCGGTTCTGTCCGGATTTTTCCTGGAGTATGTTGGTTATGGGACGCTTTTCCCGTATGCCACGGTCTTTATGATCATCGCCTTTCTTACGATGAGCCAGGTGAAACATGGTGACAGCAAGCTTATTACCCCCAAGAGTAAGTTAGAGTTACTTGATGTAGAAGATTAAATAATCAGGAGGAGAAGAAATGGAAGTACGGGCACTGAATTATACGGAAGATCTCAAGGGAGACGTATTGCTCTTCGTTGCAGAAGATAAGGTAGAAGAGTTTAAATGGCCAAATGCCACCATCAGGACCCTGTGTGAGGCCCAAGGCTTTACTGGGAAACTTGGAGAAACTGCTTTTTTGTCCTATCTGGAAGATGGATGCGAAACACCCAGGCAAGTGATTGTTGGTGGACTTGGCAAGAGTGCGGAGTTATCCTTGGAAAAGGTTCGTAAAGCATCTGCTAAGGCGCTAAGAGAGGCTGATAAACGTAAGGTTAAAACATTATCCATGATTCCTTGGTCCCTGGATGTATTGCCGGTCGTGGATGTAACAAGGGCCGTAACGGAAGTGGCCTTGTTCGTGGGTCACCGCTTTGACCGTTATCTATCGGAAAAGAAAACTTGCTCTTTGGATTCCTTGCAGATCTGCTATGAGGCCTCACAGGAGGTTGACGTAATTCGAGGCCTTAAGGTCGGGCAGACCTTAGGAAAGACGACCAACATGGCTAGAGATCTCGTTAATGAACCAGGGAATTACATGACTCCCAAACAGCTGGCTGATGAAGCGATTCAGGCCGGAGAGCAATATGGCTTTGACGTCGAGGTTCTGGAAGAGGATGCTATTGAAGCATTGGGTATGAAGGCCTTCCTCGAAGTAGGGAAAGCAAGCGTGAACAGGCCCCGCTTCATCATCATGCGCTACAAAGGCAATCCGAACCAGCCTGAGGAGGTTCTGGGTCTGGTTGGTAAGGGGATCACCTTTGATAGCGGCGGTTTATCGCTCAAACAGGCCCAAGGGATGGGAGCAATGAAGTCTGACATGGGCGGTGCGGCTGCGGTTATTGGAGCGATAAGTGCGATTGCCGCAGAGCATCTCAAGGTGAACGTGGTTGCAGTTGTGGCCGCATGTGAGAATCTGATTTCGGGGAGTGGCTATCGTCCTGGGGATATTATCGGGTCCATGGCTGGAAAGACCATTCAAATCGAGTCCACCGATGCAGAAGGTCGCCTGACTCTGGCAGACGCCGTCTATTACACGGTGACGAAGGAAAAGGCCACAGCCGTTGTCGATGTAGCCACCCTAACTGGCGCCGCGATCATCGCCTTAGGAAGTACGACCACTGCGGTGCTCACCAATGACCAGGCGCTGTATGCGAAGCTACAAAGTGCGTCAGAGCAGTCTGGCGAGAGAGTCTGGCAGCTCCCTAGTTTCCCAGAGTACCGGGAGCAAAACAAGACGGCCTATGCAGATCTTAAGAACACGGGAGGAAGAGAAGCGGGTACGATTACGGCGGGACTCTTCATCGAAGCTTTTGTGGAGGAGACGCCCTGGATTCACCTTGATATTGCAGGTACTGCCATTGCTTCCAAAGATCAGGACTATCTAGCCGAGGGCGGAACGGGTGTAGGTGTACGTCTTTTGTATCACTTTGCCGAGCGTTTCATGTAGTCTGAAGAGGAGTTTATAGAACCAAACAGTCACAAGTACATGCTAGATGTAGCCTAAAGAAGAAAGAGCTAGAGATTATCTCTAGCTCTTTTCGCACCTATCCGGTCTTGGCAAGGCGCTGGGCAAGCTCTTGGACCGCTTCTGGATATTGCTCTACAGGCAACGGCTGACTGAAGAGGTAGCCCTGGGCTTCGCTACAATCCATCGTCCGTAGGAGATGTAGTTGGTTCTCCCGTTCTACTCCCTCCGCTACAACGGACATGGATAGATTGCGTCCCATGCCTACAATGGAGCGAACCAAACCTTGGGCTCTGAAACCTATGTCGACTTGATCAATGAAGGCTTTGTCGATCTTTAATGTCTGAACAGGGTAGCGGATCAGGTACTCCAGGCTTGAGTAGGCCTTACCGAAATCGTCAATTGCTACATGGATTCCCATCTTCTTGAGCTGTTCAAAATTGTGCAAGACATCTGGTGTCGGAGACAACATCGCATCCTCGGTAATCTCAATCCGGAGCAAGCTTGCAGGAAGCTTGTAGGTGGCTAAGACACTTCTCAACAGATCAGGGAAGTGGGGCGAGCGAAAGTGGTTTGCCGAGATGTTCACACCTACCCAACCAAGATCAAGACCTTCTTCGCGCCAGGCATGGTGCTGGGAGCAAACCCAATGGAGCATGTATTCACCAATTTCCTCTATGTATGCCCCTTGTTCCGCAGCTGGCAAGAAATCGGTCGGATTGAGTAACCCCCGTTCGGGATGGTTCCAGCGAATCAACGCTTCCTTACCCACAATCACATTACGCTCCAGATCAATAATAGGTTGATAGAAGGCCAGGAATTCTTTCCTATCCAGGGCGAGCCTGATCTCAGATTGAAACTTGAGCCGGCTAATCATGGCGTGATGTGTCTCAGAGTTATATAGTTTCAAGGGCTCCCTCGAACTGTGCTCTGCTTCGTAAAGAGCCGTTTGGGCCTGCTGCAAAAAGGACTCCGCCGTCAGGCCTTCGCCCTCGCTTATGCTCATTCCGCCATAGAGGTGTACGGTTACATGGCTCGATTGGAAGAGTATTGGATGGGTTAAGAGATTATCGAGTCGGTCAATAATCTTCAGAACTCCACTCGCATTGGAGGGGATGATCATCCCAAACTCCGCATCGGCCATGCGGCCTATGATGAGTCGATCATCGCCTACCCTTTGCAGCGTATCAGCCAGGCTATCGAGGATTCTATCTGTCGTCTCTTGCCCTACCAAGGTCTTGATCTCAGATAGGTCCCTAACAGATACCAGGACCAAGATAATTGTGGAGTTCTCTGCCAGGCTTTTCTCCAAGGAGTCCAAGAAGTGCTGACGGTTTGGCAGACCAGTTAAGGGATCATAGTAGGTCATCGTACCGATTGTGTCCATCATCTGGTTAAACGAAGAACGCGTCTCTCCGAGTTCATCGTTGCTGGTCACCTCGGCTCGGACCGTGAGATCGCCTCGTGCTCCTCGTTTGAAGATTTGGTTCAACTCCACGATAGGATCTGAAATGGTTCGGGCAAACCAAGAACCCAAGACAACGACGAGCAAAAGTCCTACTACACTCACAAGCATCAGACGGGACATCAAGTTCGTGACAGGATCATTGAAGAAACTGGAAGGTACTTCAAGTACCAAGGTCCAGTCACTGGTTCCCTTTAGTTGTTGAAAATAGACCCGGTAACCAATTCCATCCTGCGTGATCGTAAAGGAGTCGGAGTTTTGCAGCGAGACCAGATCCCAGTTCGTATATGTATCCTGGAGTTGGCCATGCATGATCAAATCGGGGTTATGGTGGAGGATAAAGCGGCCTTCCGAGTCCACCAAATAGACGCGCATATCGCTCTCATCGTGGATTAAGTCGGCTGAGTCTTCTAGCATTGCAATAAGGGCGATGGAAAGACCAAGTAGACCGACAACTTCGGTTCGGTCTTCATTCCAAATCGGCGTAGCAATAACAATGATCCGTTCATCGGTAGAGCGGGAGATCAAGGGTTCTGAAATGACGCTCTTCCCAGCCATAACCTGGGGAAAGTAGCTACGATCCGTTATGTTACCAGCATCTCGCATGGAGGTTGTGTGGTATTGACCATCGGGCGTGGCCATGAAGTAGATCAGGAAGTAATCGTCAGACTGCCCAATGCGACGCTGTAGATGGGGTTCAATCTGATCCCAGTCAAGCGTCTCAATAAGGGATGATTGGGCTAGAAGCTCAAGTTCCGTAACGCGTTCTTCGAGCCAGCGATAAATGATGTGGCTTTGGTGTTGCACAAGTTCCTGCGCTCTTTCTTCCACCACATCGTTGACGAGGGCCTTGCTTAGCATGCCAGTTATGGTCATAACGAAAAATGTAAGGACGAACACAATTGCTATGAAGAGAACTAGGACTCGGTGTCGAATTTTCCCGAATGACCAAGACGACATGTCTTCGCCTCCCATCAGTGGGTGTGTAGTAGGTCTAACTTGGACAATTCGACACCTGTCATAAAGTTCCTGCCGTTTTGGCTAGAAGAGGGGAGCTAAGAGGCGGAGGAGTGACCAGGAGAATCTTCGAATCGCTCCCACATTCGTGTAGTGTTTGATGGTAATTTCCTGACAGACTGAGAGAGTGTCCAGGAAATCGTCTAATATCTCTAGCACACTGGGGGTTTGGTAGAGCCACACGCCATTCTCAAAGGCAAGGTAAAGGCTACGATAGTCAAGATTGATGGAGCCAACAACAGCGACTTCATCATCGGCAACAATCGTCTTGGAGTGCATAAAGCCTGGAGTATACTCATAGATGCGCACACCGCTTGTGACCAAGAGGTGATAGTAGGAACGTGTTACCGCATGAACAATGGGTTTGTCAGGGATGTGGGGAGTAATAATTCGCACATCTACTCCAGACTTGGCTGCAGTGCTCAAGGCGGTGAGCATTTCGTTATCAAGAATGAGGTATGGTGTGGTTATATAGACATAGTTGCGAGCCCGGGAGATTAGGTTCAGGTAGACGGTTTCACTTACTGTCTCCCCATCAAGGGGATTGTCTCCAAAGGGCTGAATATAGCCTGTCTTTTTCTCTAGGTGGGGTAGATCGACCGGTTTGAACCCTTCGATGGGGCAAGTTTCATCCCTTAGGTATTCCCACATGGCCAAAAACATCATCGTCAAGGACCAAACAGGCTCTCCCTTGATCAAGAAGGCGGAGTCCTTCCAATGCCCCAGCTTTTCGAAGGCGTTGATATACTCGTCTGCAAGATTAATGCCCCCTGTGAATCCCGTATGGCCATCGATAATCATCAGTTTGCGGTGATCGCGAAAGTTTAGTGTGGCAGAGAGTTTAGGAGTCAGGGGATGGAAACGCTCTGTTTTGATGCCGAGGGACTCTAGTTTCTTGTCATATCTATAGGGGAGTTTGAACAGGCAACCAACATCATCATAGATAAGGCGTACGTCTACACCGGCCTTTGCTTTATCTACCAAGATGTCTAAGATGCGATTCCACATGATTCCTTCTTCAATAATAAAATACTCCAGGAAGATATAATGCTCTGCCTTGGAGAGTTCTTCTAACATGGACTCAAAAGCCAATTCTCCGAGTGGGAAAAAATGGGAGTCGCAGTGCTCATAGACGGGAGACGAGGCGTGGTTTTGAATGTAGCGCGCTTGATTGGCGGCTTGCCTGTCTTTTTGAGCTAGCATATGTATGATGGGGGCGCTAGAAGGTAATGAACGTTCGCCAAGGGTTCTTAATTTGTGCATCTTCCGCTTCATACGGCGATTTGTTCGTGGCTTACCCAACATTAGATAAAAGAGACCACCGAAAATGGGGAATAGGGTAATGGGGATGATCCAGGCGATTTTGTAAGCCGTCTTTTCACGACCTGTAGCGATAAAGATGACAACAACAGCACTCAGGAGAGTCGAAAAAGCATAGAATTGTGGAACATAGCCGCTAAAACGGCCAATCATCAACACTAAGGCAAAGAACTGAGCTAGTATGGCTATGGCAATGATCGTCACCCTGTGGAAAAGTAGGGAGAGGATTTTTTTCATGGAAAGAAGTCACCTCGCTACCTAGAGATTTGCTATGCCTCCCTCTGATCTTCCCTGATATAGGTACGTTTGTCAAGGATAACCAGTATCGGTGCGTCAATCTAGAGCGATGGTCTTCACAATCTCTATCCTTGCACCCGATGCCCCCCTGGGGTATATTTAAACAAAGGAGTGGTGGCTGATGCGTAACATAAGTTTAATTGTCTTCTTATGCTTGATTGCTGTTGCCGTGCTC
>JAAZLY010000120.1 GCA_012799115.1 Bacillota bacterium | reverse complement strand
TTCAATGGTTCCCCCCGTAGCCAAAAGATCGTCTACAACCAGCACCTTCGTTCCTGGAAGAAAGGAATCAGTATGAATCTCCAAGCTGTCTGTGCCATACTCTAGATCATATTCCACAGCCAACACTTCGCCAGGTAACTTCTTGGGCTTCCGAATCAAAGTGAAACCCAACCCCATCTCATAGGCCAAGGGTGCACCCAAGATGAAACCTCGAGATTCAACACCTACAATCATCTCGATCCCATGGTCGCCAAAGTGCTTCGCCATGCGTTTCACTGTCTCCCGTAAGGCATCTGCATCCTTCAGAAGCGTGGTAATATCTTTAAAACTAATACCAGGTTTTGGGAAATCTTGAATTTCCCTAATTTTCTCTTTTAAGTCCATCCTGGAAAAATCCCCTTTCCAAACAACGCTTTAAGTATTGTGCCGATTGTTGGCGCATTTTGATAACCTCATTATACAAAACACTTTGCTGCAAGTCTAGTTTCTGTGCGGGTGCCCTCTTGTACACGATACGCTCTTCGTCAATGTCCCAAAGGCCAAGTTCCGTGAAGATTCCCACGGCCACTGGCAACGCCCCAAGCATGCCCATATCCTCGAGTAATCGATGTCCTTCTGCAATGGAGATTTCACCGTTTGTCTTCCGGAGAGCAGCATATAAACGGGCAAGACCCTCCCTGTCGGGATAGTTCTGAACCAGGCTACCCTGGAGCGTCCGAACGTCTTTCGGACCATAAGCCGCTACAAGTTCACCATCATCCTCACACAGGCTTTCCCAAAGTAGGCTCGTATCTTGCGTGAGGGGTGGCTCCCAAAATATTACTGAGGGCCACTTTGACCCTTCCAGCCCAAAACCTGTAGAAACAAGCCAGGTAGGCGATAAGGTTTGCAGCTCCTCACGCTCATCAGTCGTCAACCACTCATGCTCAAATCCAATCAGTTGATGACCCTTGGCAACACTGATGCGAAGCTCGCGGCAGACATGTAACACCTCCGCAGGAGTGTTGACCAAAACCAGACCGCCCTTGCGATCCTGGAGAACTCCCGCTTTGTCCCAGACGCCTCGCAAATCAACCCAGCGTGCTTTAGAGCCCTTTAGCTCCAGGTCCGTCATTTTCAAAGCTCTGCTTTGATAAAAGGAAGCACCGAGTTTCCAGGGATACAGATCGACCATCCATCGTTCGACATAAGTGTTACCATGCGTCCTAGGTTCCCATTCCTTCACTGTGAGCTGCAGGGTCTTCTGGTTTCGCCATTCATTCACGCTTGGAACAAAAGCCAAGGCTAGTCTTTCTGCGTTCTTTTCAATCTCTTCTCGTTGGTGTCCAAGTCCAAAGGCAATGGCTTCCATTTGATCTACAGTAGCATCACGCACCGTAAGCTTAAGGTGATGGTTCTCGGTCCCAACGGTTCGGGCCTGGGTGATGGATACTTCAGCTTGGAGCAGGGGTCCAGGGTTTCCATAGCCATGGGGCTCCAGCTCACTCAGCTCCTGAATCAACTCTAGAGAGATTTGATCTAGGCTGATTGTATCATCAATATACAACTTCGGTATATAGTCTTCGGGATCGATTTTTTCTCGGCAGACTTCTTCAAAACGACGCTGAAAACCAAGGAGATTCTCCGTCGGAAGACTCAGTCCGGCAGCCATCGTGTGTCCACCAAACTTGGTTAGTAGTCCTGCGCATTCAGATAACGCATCATACATATCAAGTCCCGCAATGCTACGGGCAGAAGCAGTTGCTTGCTCCCCACTGACACTCACCACTATGGTTGGCAAGTAATAGCGATCAACCAAGCGGGACGCCACAATACCTACAACCCCTTGATGCCAGTCTTCACCCCACACCACCAAGGCACTGCGTTCTTGGAGGCTATGGGTCTCCACAACCGCTATGGCTTGCTCCAGGACTCTTGCTTCCAACTCCTGCCTAGCAGCATTTTCCTGATGTAACTCGGCCGCCAGAACCCTTGCCTCGACTTCGTCACTTGTCATGAGGAGGCGAACGCCCCGGGATGAGTCCCCAAGTCGGCCCGCCGCGTTAAGGCGCGGCCCAAGGCGAAAACCCAAGTCTGAGGCCGAAGGCTTGATCACCTCAGCCACCTTCTGTAGTGCTACTAAACCTAACTTCTTGGTGTCTGCTAGAGCCTTAAGCCCGTGACTGACGAGTGTGCGGTTCTCTCCCTCTAGCGGAACCAAGTCCGCTACAGTTCCTAGCGCCACGAGATCGAGATGTTCCTGCCAGTTAGGGGTCCCCAGTGCTTGGACAAGCTTGCAGGCCACACCCACACCGGCTAAGTGCTTGAAGGGATAGTTGCACCCTTCTTGCTTGGGGTTTAAGACAGCAACCGCTGCAGGGACAATAGGTCCTGGTTCATGATGATCGGTGACAATAATGTCCAGCCCCAGACCCTGGGCAAACTCAATATCCGCTACAGAAGAAACGCCGCAGTCGACAGTAATAAGTAGAGAAGCTTTTTCTGCTAAATGCACAAGGGCGTCGCGGTTGAGGCCATACCCCTCGTCAAGTCGATCGGGAAGATAGTACGTAATAGCCCCAGGACATGTGGCTAACTCTCTCAAAGACGTCACCATAAGGGCGGTCGCAGTCTGTCCGTCAGCGTCATAGTCACCGTAGATGACAATCGATTCTTCGTTGGCGAGGGCCTGCTGCACACGGGCAACGGCTTTGTCCATGCCGAGCATTAGAAAGGGATCCGGAGTTTTTGCCAGATCGCAGTCGAAGAACTGCCGTCCAGCCTCCACAGTCGAGATACCACGGTTAAGAAGTACTTGAGCGACAACTGGTCTAATCCCTAGAGCATCGGCCAAGTGTTTGGCCAATGTTTCATCCTGCCCGCGCAGAATCCATTTTTTCCGTTTAACACCCATGATCTAGCCCCCATTCCTTGAACATTCTACAACACTTGGTAAACTTCCTGCCCAGGGCAGATCCAAGACATGCCCCTTGATCTTTTTTTCCGGAAGTAGTACTATTTAGGAAAATGAGCGGCGGTGAAAGTGTGGATATTGTTGAAAGCATTATACTAAGTGAAGAAGAAATCCAAACTCGGGTGCAAGAACTAGGACAAATCATTTCGAAGGACTACGGCGATACTGCCATTACACTGATCTGCATTCTTAAGGGCGGTTTGATGTTTTTATGCGACCTCGCCAAACACATTACCTCGCCAGTCACCTATGATTTCATGTCGGTATCCAGTTATGGCGATGCCACCCAATCGTCAGGTGTTGTCAGGATAACGAAGGATCTTGAGGAGAGCATTGAAGGTAAGCATGTTATTATTGTGGAAGATATTATTGATACTGGCCTCACCCTCAGTTACCTCCTGAAGAACCTGCATAGCAGAAACCCAGCGTCCATACGCATTTGTACACTTTTGAATAAGCCTGCGAATCGTAAGGTTGAAATCCCCGTTGATTACGTGGGCTTTGAGGTCCCAAATGCCTTTCTCGTCGGTTATGGACTAGACTTTAAGCAGCTCTACCGCAACATCCCCTATGTTTTTACTCCTAAGCCGAAATACTATCAAGACGAAACAGAATAAAAAATGGGCGCAGGGCATCTTACATGCCTTGCGCCTCTTACGTTTCGTCGTGACTCACAAGCTACTTCTGACGTTCCATCCAAGTCATCCACAAGGGTCCCGCCAAAAACAGCGAGGAGAACGTTCCAAGGAGGATTCCAACCAACAAGGCCATCGCGAAATCACCAATGGCACTTCCCCCAAAAATAACCAACATTACAATCACGACCAAGGTCGTAATGGCCGTATTTAGAGAGCGTGTCAATGTCTGATTTAGGCTCTGGTTCACCAGTTCCCCGTAACTCTGCTTCTTCTTCACTCTCCTGTTTTCACGAATACGATCGAAGACAACAATCGTATTATTGATGGAATAACCAAGTACAGCTAGGACAGAGGCGACAAAGGGACTGTTCACTTCCCTTCCGGTTATCGCAAAGAAGCCAAGAACGATCAAGACATCATGGAGCAGACATAGAACAGCCACGGTGGCAAAACGATACTCAAAGCGCCAGGAGACATAGGCTAGGATGCCCACTGCAGACACCACGATGGCGATCAAGGCATTCCTAACCAACTCCTTGCCAATGACAGGCCCTACAACGTCCGTTTTCAGCTCTATGAGCGAGCCGAACTCTGTATCGAAGGCTTGATCGATCTGAATGATGTCCGCATTGGATAGCTCCCGGGTGCGGATCATGAACTGGTTCGGTCGATCCAATATTTGCACAACAGCGCCAGCCAAGTCGATATTCGGCGTCGCTTCGTCAAGTACCCTTCGGACCTGATC
>JAAZLY010000119.1 GCA_012799115.1 Bacillota bacterium | reverse complement strand
TACAAATGGGCATCGGATATCTGCCGCGTAACCGCAAGGAAAATGGAATCATCAAGGATATGAATGTTCTGGACAACGCATCGATTGTTACCTGGCCCCTCTTTGCAACGAGGGGGGTACTTGATACGGATAAACATGTAGAGATCTTCCAAACACAGCGGAGGGAACTCGATATCACACTACAAACCCTAATGGATCCTATCAACACGCTTTCGGGCGGGAATCAACAGAAGGTGGTTTTGGCCAAGTGGCTGGCGGCAAACCCTAAACTACTCATCCTGGATAATCCTACCCAGGGAGTAGATGTGGGGGCTAAGGAGGAGATTTACGAGGCGATTCTAAGGCTCGCAGCGGAGGGTATGGCGATTGTGGTTTTATCCAGTGAGGCCCAGGAGATTATTCGGCTTTGCGATCGAGCTCTTGTCATGTACCATGGACAGATTCAAGGCGAGGTCTCGGGCGAGACCATGACGGAGCAGCATATCATGAGGTTAGCAACGGGAGGCATTTTAGACGCAGTCTAGGGAGGCGAGGCAATATGGAAACAGTAAGAGGTACAAAGAAGAATCTATTACATCGATTGATACAAGCCAGGGCCGCGGACTCCCATGTGGGTATTGCCCTTGTTTTGCTCCTTCTCGTAATCGTGCAAACGCTGGTCCTTGGTTTTGACTATGGGTCCTTTGGACAGTGGTTTACCGCTTGGTTTCGCAACTGGGTGAATATCCTGAGGAACAACGCAGGTGTAGGTATTGTGGCCTTAGGTATGACCTTTGTCATTATCACTGGGGGTATTGACCTGGCGGTGGGTTCAACCCTTGTAGCAACAGGCGCTGTGATCATGACGCTGATTGATACTGGCGCAACGGGCATTCTAGGGCAAATGGGAATTGCAGGTGCGCCAGCCTACGCCACGGCCGTTGTGATCGCCCTTGTAATGGGTTATGTCCTAGGAACAGGTATTGGCCTTTTGATCACCAAAGGCCGCATTGCCCCATTTATTGCGACTCTAGGGGCCATGAAGATCTTTAGAAGTGTTACACAGCACTTTATGCAGGGTTACAACCCCCGAGTTCCAAGGGGCTTCTTGCAGATCAGTAATCTACAAATGGGCGGTTTAATGTTTATGCCCATCCTTTATTGGGTGATCATTGCCCTTGTGCTGCACTATGTTTCTCGGCGTACAACCTTCGGGCGCCAGGTGATTGCGGTAGGTTCTAATGAGAGGGCGGCTCAACTATCTGGTGTAAATGTGGGCAGAGTCAAAACCCGCGTCTATTCACTCATGGGCATCTTGGTAGCCATAGCTTCAATTGTGCAAGTGGCTCGGATCGGTTCGATGGACTACGCCAATGCTGGCAGCGGTATGGAGATGGATGCTATTGCGGCCGCAGTTGTAGGTGGAACTAGTATGGCTGGAGGCCGTGGGACCATTCTTGGCACATTCATGGGTATGTTGATCATTGCCGTTATGAACAATCTCCTCAATCTCTTTGGTGTGCCACCCTTTCTCAGAGAAGCCTTTAAGGGGCTCATTGTTGTTCTTGCAGTACTCCTGCAGAGAAAGCAAATGACATAGGAATGGAGGACGTATCTAGATGCTGAAGATTGGAATCATTGGCTGTGGGAAGATCGCCCAGGTCAGACACATACCTGAGTATGCTGCACATGATCAGGCCGAGATCATAGCTTTCTATGATAAGACCCCAAGGCGTGCAGAGGACATGGCGGAAAAGTACGGGGGACAGGCCTACCCTTCATTAGAAGCGTTATTGGCCGACGAGACCATTGATGCAGTTAGCGTCTGCGTGGCTAATCACATGCATGCCGAGGTGACGATCCAAGCCCTTAGAGCTGGTAAACATGTGCTCTGTGAAAAACCTATGGCGATGACAATGGATGATTGCAGGACTATGGTGGAGTTAGCTGCAGAGACAGGAAAAGAGCTTGTAATCGGTCACAATCAGATTTTGACTCCAGCCCATCGGCGTGCTAAAGAGCTTCTGGACCAGGGTTTGATTGGAGACGTTTTGACGTTTAGAACAACCTTCGGACATGGAGGTCCCGAAACTTGGAGTATTGATCCAGGGCCAGGAACTTGGTTTTTCAACAAGGAGGTGGCTGTGCTCGGGGCTATGGCCGATCTAGGGGTCCACAAGGTCTATCTCTTACACTATCTGACAGGTCAGAGATTTGCCGAGGTCATGGCCGATTTTGCCACCTTAGACAAGACATATGCCTCGGGTCAACCCATCATGGTGGAGGATAATGCCCTTTGCATCTTCCGAATGGAAAATGGCATCAGGGGTACATTGGCCGCAAGCTGGACGTATTATGGTCCGGAGGATAATAGCACAGTTCTTTATGGTACCAAGGGCATCATGAGAGTCTATGATGATCAAGACTATTCCATCGTTGTCACCTTAAGGGATGGAGAGACCATCTATTACGACCTAGAGAGCATCCAAACCAATGAGAACCAGACCAAATCTGGTGTAATTGATGCTTTCATGGCGACGATTTTGGAGGGTCAAGAGACAGAGCTGTCTGGCGAGAAGGCGCTCCACTCGATGGCTACGATTTTTGCAGCCATCGAGTCGGCGAAACAGAAGCGAAGTGTTCGTATAGACTAGGCAGATAGGAAAAAAGCTGGAGGTTCCTTCGCAAGGAAGAACCTCCAGCTGTGCTTTTCATGGGCAATCACACTAGCTGAGCTTGTGGATAAAGAGTCCACTGAGTAACTTCGGCTCAAACCATGTGGACTTGGGTGGCATAACCTGGTTGCTATCTGCCACATCCAAAATCTCGTCAATAGAGGTGGGGTACATGGAGAAAGCCACCTTCATACCCTCTTGGACGCGCCGCTCTAACTCCCTAACGCCCCTGATTCCTCCGACAAAGTCGATTCTAGCATCACGCCTTGGATCCTGGATATTGAGGATCGGCTCTAGGAGGTGGTCTTGCAGTACTGCAACATCGAGATCCTTAACGATATCATCTGTGTCGACAATGCCTGGTTTGGGCGTGAGCTTGTACCAAGTGCCTCCGAGGTACATACCGTAGCTATGGCGCTCTGTTGGTTCAAAGGGCGAGCTTGGAGCCTCTTCTAGCACAAAACTCTCCTTGACCTTCTGTACGAACTCTTCTTCGGAATAGCCGTTTAGATCCGTAACCAGACGGTTATAGGGCCAGATTTTCAGATCGGAGGCTGGGAACACAACCGACAAGAAGTAGTTGAACTCTGCACCTGGGTCTTGATTCTCCTGGCGCATTTCCATCCCAACTCGGCAGGCTGCGGCGGAGCGGTGATGTCCATCAGCAATGTATAGATGATCGATCTTGGCAAAGAGATCGATAAGCGTCTGGATGGTGGTGGGACAATCAACTACCCAGCAAATGTGTTCAACATTATGGGCGGTGAATTCATAGACAGGTTTGTGATCGTCAATCCATTCGTTGATCACTCGAACCACCTGTGCATTATCTCTATAGGTTTGGAAGATGGGGCCTGTTTGGGCATGGAGCGCCTTAATGTGATCAATGCGATCCTGCTCTTTGTCTGGTCTTGTAAACTCGTGTTTCTTAATGACATCATTATTATAGTCGTCAACGGAAGTACAAGTTACAAGTCCTGTCTGGGCCCTCCCATCCATGATTTGACGGTAAATATACAGGCAGTCTTGCTCATCTTGGATAAAATGACCCTGCTTAACCATGTCATCAAGGATTTCCCTTGCTTTGGCATACACCTGTGGTTCGTGGGGATCAGGCATCTCGGTGAAGTTAATCTCTCCTCGATCGATACGGAGAAAGGAGTAATTGTTACCCTCGACCATTTCTTTCGCTTCCTGCGAGTTCATCACATCATACGGAAGGGCGGCGACTTGATCGACTAGGTCGCTCCGCGGTCTTAGGGCCTTGAACGGTTTAATAACAGCCATGTATAAGCCTCCTATATTAGATATTTATCCGAAGTTGACACTATTTTCTACAGGTTGGCCGCTAGCAAATCGTAGGACTTCCTCGGCCACAATATAGGCCACTTT
>JAAZLY010000118.1 GCA_012799115.1 Bacillota bacterium | reverse complement strand
GTCAGTTTGGAGAACGGATCTCCAAGGCTGCTGGATTGAGCACAAACATTGAGTTTGTCTCTAAGACCATGAAACTTGGTGGAAATGGCCCGTTCATGGGTAATGCCCTGGTCAAGGCAGGAACAAGTGTGTCCTACATAGGTTCACTGGGTAAACCCAATGTCCATCCGGTTTTTACAGAACTGACAGATGCCTGTAACAGGGTTTTCTCTATTGCTGAGCCAGGTCATACAGATGCTGTAGAATTTGACGATGGGAAGATCATGCTCGGTAAGATGGAATCCCTCGGGGATGTGAACTGGGCCACTCTGCAAAGAGAAGTGGGTGATGAGGAACTGCGGAAGATTTTCAGCGGGGCCGATCTGGTGGCAACTGTAAACTGGACCATGACTCCCTATATGAATGAGATCTGGGAAGGTCTCCTGGAGATCATCAACCCTCATCCTACGGGCCATCGTCCCTTCTTCTTTGTAGACCTAGCTGACCCGAGCAAGCGCAGTCCAGAGGATATTTCTGAAGCCCTTGACGTGATCAGCCGATTTTCTGCCTATTACCGCGTCATTCTTGGTCTCAACCGCAAAGAGGCTTCCGAGATCGCGACCGTGCGTGGTTTGAAGCTCAGTAAACCGGTTGAAGAAGCCGGTTTAGAGGAAATCGTTAGGGCACTGGGTGAAGACTTAGGTCTCTGGTGTCTGCTCGTCCACCCAACCTATGAAGCAGGTGCCTATGTAGATGGCGAGTATTATTACATTGAAGGTCCCTTTACATCGAAACCGCGCCTAACGACCGGAGCTGGGGACAACTTTAATGCTGGATTTTGCCTAGGATTAATGTTACAGTTGGGGGTGGAAGAATCGCTTGCCATGGGCAAGGCAACATCTGGCTTTTATGTTCGCCATATGCACAGCCCTTCTCGCGAACAGCTTATAGAGTTTATTTCGCTCTGGGCTGATCGGGTAGGCCAGGAGTTTTAACTAGGATCAAAAGAAACAAGAGGGGGTTTACTAGTGCTTACATTGCGCACGAGGAGAAATGTTAGTCTGGTATTATTCATTGGTTTGCTCTTAGTATCCGTTGCGGCTTGGTCTATGATACCAGAAGCAGGCGGAATGAAGGATGGTACCTACGTTGGTACAGCTAAGGGTTTTGGCGGTGATCTAATTGTAGATGTGACCATCAGTGATGGGAAAATCAATGAGGTTGCAGTCAGACCGCACCAAGAGACACCCTTTATAGCAGATGCGGCCCTTGAGCAATTGACTGCTACCGTAGTTCAGGCTCAAAGTGCCAACATTGACGCCGTTAGTGGCGCAACCATGACAAGTAATGCCTTGATCGAAGCTGTGGGCAAGGCATTGAATAAAGCCACTGGTAACTATGAAGACGGAGTTTATGCCGGTATGGCCAAGGGCTTTGGCGGTGATCTAATTGTAGATGTGACCATCAGTGATGGAAAAATCAGCGAGGTCGCAGTCAGACCGCATCAGGAAACCCCCTTCGTAGCAGACGCCGCGATTGAGGAGTTAACGGCTAAGATTGTTGAAGCCCAAACCGCCGACCTTGACGTAGTAAGCGGAGCGACGGTGACCAGCACGGCCCTGATGGAAGCTGTTGCAGATGCCCTAACAGGTATCGGCGTAGTCGTCGTGGAAGTGCCAGAAGAGCCTAGCGTTTCTGCAGATGCCTTTGTTATCAACGTCGGCGATGGTACGCATCGCGGCACAGCCAAAGGTTTTGGCGGCGAGCTCGTACTTGACGTCACCGTGAGTGGTGGCAAGATTACCGAGATTGTAGTTGTGGAAAATAGCGAAACTCCCTTTATTGCAGGGAACGCTCTAAAGGATCTGCCTTTGGCCATTGTTGAAGCCCAAGGACCAGTAGATACCGTAAGCGGTGCAACAGTGACTAGTGAAGCTCTCATGGAAGCCGTAGAAAACGCCTTACTTGGTGGAACGGAAGCCGAGACCTATGCGATTAGTGTAGGGGACGGCACGCATCGCGGCACAGCCAAAGGTTTTGGCGGCGAGCTCGTACTTGACGTCACCGTAAGTGGTGGCAAGATTACCGAGATTGTAGTTGTGGAAAATAGCGAAACTCCCTTTATTGCAGGG
>JAAZLY010000117.1 GCA_012799115.1 Bacillota bacterium | reverse complement strand
TCCAGATTCGCCAGGAAGAAGATCCGCTAGGGTCATAGTATCAACACCCTCCAGTATGGTTACTTTCTAGCGTATGATGTAATCGTTGATTGGTGCCCCAACTTACGGAAGGGAATCCAGGACGATGCTCGAATAAGAGACTATCTGATTTGGGGGACGTGTAATGATGGACCTAGTAGTGATCAAAGATAAGGCATGGCAAAGCATGGGCAAGAGGCTTTCCCATCCTGACCGTGAACCTGGTTACGCATACTATCATGGGCAGAGGGTAGCGAAGATCGCGCTGACTCTGAGGGAATTGATCCTGCCAGATGAGCAGATCTATGACGATGTGATTCGGGTGGGAGGCTGGTTTCATGATGTTGGCAAAGGTATTGAGCCACATTGGACATACGGAGCCCTGATTTGCCAGGAACTCCTTGAGGATCTGTGTTCCCCCGCTAAGCTTGAGCAGATCGTCGAGATCGTAGGATCTCATACGCTTCGGAAAACCAAGGAATACCCTCACTATGTTAAGCTCGTTCAGGATGCGGATATTCTGGACCATTTCGGAAGCCAGGAGATCTGGCTTGGTTTTTGGCATAGTGCCTTTCGCCGGGAAACGGTAGACTATATGCTGGAGTTTTATGCCGACTCTTACGAACCCAATACCAAGAGGGTACGGGATCTACTGAACTACCCCGAGTCTGTTGCTTTCTTCGATGAAAAGGATCGCTTTGTTAAGGATTTCATTGCCCGCTTTGCTAGAGAAGCTCAAGGAGATTTGGTGCGGGAATAAGAAAAGACCAGAGGAATCTAGCCTCTGGCCCTTTCAGGGAGGAAGTTACAAGTTGTGAAGCGATCTAGTGGGAACCAACTCGCTTGTTATCAATTGTTACTTCAACACTTTCCGTTAAAACATCGGCATAAGTATAGGAACGGCGACGCACTGCGCTTTGATCCAAATCTACTACAAACAGCTTGGGGTAGGTTTCTACTAATGTACCCTCAGACTCTAGGAAACGCCTGCGTCCTTTGCTGGCTCGAATAAAGACCTTCTTGCCCAGATTTGATTCTAGATGGTGTTTGATATCCTCGATGGTAGCTTGTTTTTCGACAGCCATTGACTTTCAATCCCTTCTAGTTTTGATGTAATCTATCGCATCGGGACTCTAAATTGCTAGTCCCGGGGACAAAAAAAGCGCCGCTGTTTTTTGTTTGACAAAAACAGCAATGCGCTTGGCGTACTCCTACGAGGTTAGCTGACGGATTAGGGCACCCAAGTTGCCCCTTTTGCTCTAATGGAAAGCAAAATTCACCCCAGAAAAACCGGTTCCCCCGCTGTCTGAGCGCTTACAAAGTAAGCACCAATGATATTCGGAGATTTTGGCGTCTCGGCACGAGTGCAACGCATGCCAAGACGATGTGTCTATAGTATAGCATAAAACTAAGGATCTCGTCAAGGTCAATGAGAACGATTGTCCATTTGTGGGAGACTATGGCCGTGTAGTAAGGTCTTAGAAAAGAATAGGAGGCCAAAATTGAACATTGCGATTGTAGGTGTTGGCAAACTAGGATCCAAACTCGCAGAGTTCTTAGCTAGCGAGGATAACAATGTCAAGGTGGTAGACATCAACGAAACAGCCCTCTCACGCATCGCAAACAGGACTGATGTTTTGACTGTACAAGGAAACGGTATCCAACTTGAGGTACTTGAGCAATTGGATATGGCAGGGACGAACTTGTTGGTGGCCACAACCGGTAGTGATGAAGTCAATGTCCTGGTCTGTATGATGGCAAAGAACCTGGGGTGCCCG
>JAAZLY010000116.1 GCA_012799115.1 Bacillota bacterium | reverse complement strand
TAGGGGCCCTATAGTTAAAGCGCCAAAACATAGTCTGGAGACTGTAAGGCCTGTTTGACCAAGTTCTCTGTACTCCAACTCTATCTCCCTCTAAAGCCGCTTGAACAAAACACCGAGGGTATTCGGACCGCAGTGGTTGGAAATCGTGCAACCGGCTTCTGTAATAATAATCTCTGCAAAATTGGCATGTTCTTCCACAAGAGACTTGACCATGGCCACTACACTAGGATCGCAGCCCGCCGCGGTCACGAAGACGCGACTTGGGTCGAAAGAAGCAGGATCATGCAGGCGATCTAAGACGTAGAGCCGCAAGGCCTTCTCAAATGTTCCTCGATATTTGCGCCCCACAATCATGGCCCCATCACGTACTTCAATGGAAGGCTTGAGTCGAAGGATCCGAGCGCCCTGGGCAGTAATCGAGGAACAGCGACCGCCTCTCGCAAGATAGTCGAGTTGATCAATCATAAAGCTAGCATCAATTTTCGTCCGAACTACTTCGAGCCTAGCCTTGATATCCGCTAATTCCATCTCCTCATCAGCCAATAAACCCGCTTCATAGACGAGATGCCCACTTCCCGTTGAAAGATTTCTGGAGTCAACAACCTCCACACCGGTGAAGTCACGGTCTGCTAGAACCGCGTGATCATAACAAGAAGAAAAGTTGGAGCCTAGGCTAATGTGAATCACTTGATCTCCATTTTCTGTCAGTTTTTGGAAGTGTTTCTGGTACTCATATACATTCACTGCACCAGTTGCACAGGTGCTCCCTTGCTCAACATAACGAAAAATGTCATCAGGGCGAATATCCACACCGTCCCTAAACACTTGGTCCCCCACAGTAATACTCAGAGGAGCGATTGCGACGCGGAATCGCTCCACAATCTCTGGTGAAAGATCACAAGTGCTATCCGAACTCACTCGTATCATACGTTCCTAACTCCCTTACTCCACTTGTTTCAGATAATGTGTCACTAGCTCTTCGAGGATAACATCCCTCTCGATTTGTAAGATCAGAGAGCGTGCATTCTTATGACTTGTAATGAATGTAGGATCACCAGAAATTAGATAGCCAACAATTTGTCCAAAGGGATTGTAACCTTTATCCTGCAATGCTTCATACACGTTCTTCAAGACAGTCTTGACCACCTCCGGTTTATCCTCAAAGGCCTGGTAACTGAACATTGTCGTCTTGTCGTGTGCATCACTCATGGTGTCCCTCCTCGTTGCAGCTTCCTCCTAAATTCTATTCTCTAACTAAGGATTGATTCCCTCCAACTGCGTCCTAAAGAACTCCACACCCTTGTCCAATGCTTCCTGGAGTTTCTCGGGTAAGCGACCTCCAGCTTGCGCCATATCAGGTCTGCCACCGCCTCCTCCACCACAAATCTGGGCTGCCTGCTTCACAGCGTTACCAGCATGGAGCCCTTTCTCCGTTAAGGACTTAGAAACCATAGAAAGCAAGAGTACCTTATCGTCGCTCTTTGCGCCAAGCAAAATAGCCACGGGATTGAGACGATCCCTGATCCGATCCCCCAGGGTCCTTAGATCCTCGGCCTGTTCAGCCTGGACCTCGGCGACAACGACGAAGGCATCGCCAATCTTCTGAGCGCCAGAAATCAAGGAGTCTAACGCTCCTAGTACGTTCTGTTGTTTGACAGTTGCCATATCCTTCTCTAGTTTGCGATTGGTCTCGAGGAGCTTCTCCACCTGTTCAGGCAACTCGTCGGCGGCAACCTGCAGCTTGGCCTGGAGTTCTGCAAGGATCAAGTCTTGTCTCCGGGCGTGCGCCAGTGCTTCAGCGCCTACAATAGCCTCTATTCTTCGAACACCAGCTGCTACGCTGCCTTCAGAGAGGATCCTAAAAAGCCCGATCTCCCCGGTGGAACTCACATGTGTGCCTCCGCAAAGCTCTAGCGAATGTTCCCCAACTTGTACCATACGTACCTCGTCTTCGTACTTTTCACCAAACAAGGCCATTGCCCCCTGTCGTTTGGCGTTTTCCAGGTCCGTAATAGTGGGAACTACAGGTGCGTTCTTCAAGATCTCCCGATTCACCATATCTTCAATGTTTCTGAGCTCGTCTGCACTCACTGCCTGGAAATGCGTGAAGTCAAAACGCAGGCGATTTGGTCCTACATACGAACCGGCCTGATTCACATGATCTCCTAGAGTGTCTTTCAAGGCTCGATGCAAGAGATGGGTTGCGGTATGATGACGCGCTGTCTCCTGGCGGTGAGCTGTTCCAATAACCGCCTTAGCAGCACTCGCCTGGGCAATGTAGCCTTCTTCCACAACTCCTAGATGACTAATGAGGCCTTGAACTGGCCGGCGAACGTCGGTGATCTTTACTCTACCTGTCTCTGTCTCAATGACGCCCTCATCGGCAACCTGGCCACCACCTTCAGCATAGAAAGGAGTCGTCTCCAAAATCACAGCAACCTGGTGGCCCTGATCAGCCTTGTCCACTCCATGGCCATCTTCGATGATGCCGACAATCGTCGTATTCACTTCACTTTGGTCATAACCGACAAACTCAGTTGTCACAGCTCCAGCCAGTTCCTGATACACGGCTAGATTGCTGTCTAGATAACCGTGGGCTGTACGAGATTTCCTAGCCCTTTCCCTTTGAGCTTCCATAGCCATACGGAATCCTTGTTCGTCAACAGTCAGGCCATCCTCCGCCAAAATCTCACGCGTTAGATCAATGGGAAATCCAAAGGTATCATAGAGTTGAAAGACGTCTTGACCGCCAATTTCACTGATTCCTGCGGCCTTCGCCTTAACGACCAAATCCTGTAGCAGTTTCATGCCCTGCTCAAGGGTTGCGCTGAATCTCTCTTCCTCAAGTCCAACCACCTTGTAGATGTACTCTTCCCGCTCCACAAGTTCAGGATAAGCGCCCTTCATCTGTTCTACAACCCAAGCAACCACTTTGTTCAAAAACGGATCACGGATCGCAAGCAAACGTCCGTGACGAACCGCACGGCGTAACAACCTACGCAGTACATAGCCCCGTCCCTCGTTGCTCGGTAGCACTCCATCAGCAATCAAGAAGGTAACGGCACGGACATGATCCGCGATCACCCGAAGGGAGACATCGGCCTTTGCATCATCGCCATAGACCACGTTTGCTATTGTTCCCACACCATCGATGACAGGCTTGAGATTGTCCACTTCAAAGATACTGGTTTTTCCCTGTAAGAGGGCTGCCACACGCTCTAAGCCCATGCCGGTGTCAATACTCTTTTTCTCTAAAGGAGTGTATGTATCTCCCTCCTGCTGGAACTGGATAAAGACCAGGTTCCAGAACTCAAAAAAGCGATCGCAATCACACCCAGGCTTGCAGTTTGGATCATCACAACCGAACTCCCGGCCCCGGTCTATATGAATCTCGGAGCAGGGTCCGCACGGTCCCGATCCAGTCTCCCAGAAGTTGTCGTCCTTACCCAAGCGAACAATACGCTCGGCAGGGACACCCACATCCTTATTCCAAATCTCAAAGGCCTCATCGTCATCAAGATAAATCGAGACCCACAGCCGTTCAGGCGGTAGTTTCAAGTGTTCTACAACGAACTCCCAGCTCCAAGGGATAACTTCCTTCTTAAAGTAGTCGCCAAAGGAGAAGTTCCCGAGCATCTCAAAAAAGGTACCGTGGCGATCGGTCTTCCCCACATTGTCGATATCGCCTGTGCGAATGCACTTCTGGCTTGTGGCTAATCTGGTATGAACGGGTTTTTCGAGACCCAAGAAGTACCGTTTGAATGGCACCATGCCCGCCACCGTCAGTAATAAGGTGGGATCCCCATGGGGAATCAGTGACGCACTTGGCAAGACGCGATGATCTTTACTTTGAAAAAATTCCAAAAACATGGAACGTATCTGGTCAACGGTGATTGTATCCTTATTCATAACATACCGCTAGCGCGGGTTCCCCCCATTTCTACGCAGGGAACAGCATGTCCCTGATTACCTCAATATTACCGAAGTGACCGAACCTTGTCAACTAAGACGCCCTGATACTGAAGCTTAGATAGGCTACTTTTCATAGGGTCTTCGCAGGAAGGCAAAGGCCAAAACAACTCGTATTATGGAGGCAACAGGAATCGCCAAGAGCATCCCGATGATACCCATGACTTCCGCCCCTACCAAGACTGCGAAAATGACGACCAATGGATGTAAGCCCACTCGATCTCCAATCAGCTTAGGAGAAATGATGGCGTTTTCGATTTGATTAGCGGCGACAAACAGGGCCATGACCCAGAGTACAGTGAGTGGAGACTTGGAGAGTGCCAGTGTGGCAGCGGGGACAAAACCCAAGACGGGGCCAAAGTAGGGGATGATGTCAAAGAGGCCTGC
This sequence comes from Bacillota bacterium, assembly GCA_012799115.1. Lineage (GTDB taxonomy): Bacteria > Bacillota > Limnochordia > Darwinibacteriales > Darwinibacteriaceae > UBA5420. The sequence continues at coordinate 15,298 of JAAZLY010000116.1, read as the reverse complement.
GAGGAAGCCAATGAAAAGAGCATAGGGTATGCCAAGAATGGCCAAGCCTCCATAGACGAAGAGACCTACAAAAAGGCAGACCAAAATCTGCCCCCGAAAAAATCCATTGAGGGCAGAGTTGATTTCCTGCAGTATGTAGAGAGCATCACCGCGGTGTTGGGCTGGGATATATCGCAAAGCACTCTCTCGCATCGCTTGATGATCCCGGAGGAAATAAAAAGCTAGGACTGGAGAAATCAGGAGGGAAATTATGTGTGTAAAGGCTGCCATTAACATCTGCATCAGTCTACCTGCTAACGCCTCTACGACTACCTGAACGCGTTCGAGTAAAATAGCCACACCATCGCGAATCGTTGCAGGCAACTGAATTCTCCTAAAGAAACTAAGGGCATCCTTGCCCAAGTCCTCCAGTTGCGAAGCCTGCTGGGGTAGTTGGCGAGCGATCTCCTCTAGATCTTTTAGGAGGCTGGGCATAACGACCCAAAAAGAGAGCCCCACCAGCACTCCAAAAATGGCATAAACAATCAGGATTGCGGCGATTCGAGATGAACCTCTCTTCTCCACGGCCACCACCACGGGGTAGATGATGTAGGCCACTAGAATCGCGAATAAGAAAGGGGTCAGTACAATCCTGACCCGATAAAGAAAAGCAAGAACACCTAGGAGAACAAGTCCCCACCAAATCCGCTTGGACACAATTCTCAATCCATCCAGTTATTAAGCTGCTGCTCCACTTGCCCCCGGGCCTTGCGTGCCAAGACTCTGCCTGTCGTTCGAAGCTGTCTAGACACGGAGCCAGTCTTCATGGTGTTCCCTACATAAATGCCTAAGGCAAGCCCAACTAAGCCCATAATCATTACGTTACGACCATTGCCCAATGCAATCACCTCGTTTGATTTTCTCAGCACTAGCTTCTCCAATTTGGGCAAAAAAAATCACCGAGCCTTAGGCCCGGTGAACGGATACTTACGAAGCAGAGTTTGAAGCAAGCTTTGCCCGGTAGTCTTGGATCGCGGCTCCTAGAGCCTCAGCTGCAAGATTGGAGCAATGCATCTTCACTGCAGGGAGTCCATGGAGTTCTTCAGCGACTTGCTGGTTGGTAATCGTCTCGGCTTCTGCAACAGTCTTACCTATCGCCATCTCGGTAATAATGCTCGATGTAGCAATAGCCGCACCGCAACCAAATGTCTTGAACTTAACATCTGTGATTACGTCATTATCGACCTTGATCCACAGCTTCATGATATCTCCACAACGAGCGTTACCGACTTCACCAACTCCATCAGCATCCGCAATCTCTCCCACATTGCGGGGATTGGTAAAATGATCCATCACCTTGTCTGAATACATGCTTCTACCTCCTATCCTTGATAGAGCGGCGACATTTGGCGCAAACGCTCCACTATTACCGGTATTTCCTGCAAGACATAATCTATCTCTGTCTCCGTAGTCGATCGCCCGAGGGTCAATCGCAACGAGCCATGCGCGATTTCATGCGTTAGCCCCATGGCCAAAAGGACGTGAGAAGGATCAAGGGATCCCGAAGTACATGCTGACCCGCTTGAGGCTGCAATACCCTTCAAGTCAAGATTGAGTAACATCGACTCGCCTTCAATGTACTGAAAGCACACATTTACGTTATTGGGAAGGCGGTGGACTAGGCTGCCATTCACCTTGGTAGCAGGAATTTTCTGCAAGCCCTGAATCAGGCGATCCCGCAGCGTGGTAAGGCGTTCGTTTTCTGCTCCTTGTTCCTGGCGAGCTAATTCTAGGGCCTTCGCAAGACCGACAATGCCAGCCACGTTCTCTGTACCCGCCCGACGTCTTCTCTCCTGTGCCCCACCGTGGATCAGAGGCTCTAGACGAACTCCCTTACGACAGTAGAGGGCGCCAACACCCTTCGGTCCATACAGTTTATGTGCTGATAAAGAAAGTAGATCGACGTTGAGATCCCCAACATTGAGATCCAAGACGCCTGCGGTTTGGACTGCGTCGGTGTGGAAGAACGCTCCATGCTCACGGACTATAGCACCGATTTCACGAATCGGCTGAATTGTGCCTACTTCGTTATTGGCGTGCATAATGGACACTAAAATGGTATCAGGGCGCAAGGCTTCTTCGACCGTGGCGGGACTAACTAAACCCTCCTCATCTACCGGAAGCACTGTGACGTCAAATCCATGCTTCTTCAGTGATAGGACACTGTCAAGTACAGCATGGTGTTCTATTGCACTTGTGACAATGTGTTTACCCTTCGTTTGGTAGGCCCAGGCTATCCCTTTGATGGCCATATTCGCGCCTTCAGATCCGCCTGAGGTAAAGATGATTTCGTTCGCTGCCGCTCCAAGCAACTCTGCCACTGTGTCACGGGCTTCATCCAAAGCTTGGTGAGCGCGTCGCCCCCAACCGTAAACACTCGACGCATTGCCAAATTCTGTGCCAAAATAGGGCAACATAGCGTCTAGTACTTCTTGTCGCATAGGAGTCGTTGCAGCATGGTCCATATAGATCTTACTCATTGTTATTCCGCCACCTCGAGTCTATAGGCATTCTGTCTCAAATCTTCCAATGTCGTGCTATCTAGAACTTGCGTCATACTGTCTTGTAGCTCTCTCCATAGATTACGCAGCACACAACGTTCAGGTTGCCCGCAATAGGGTCCAGTCGTCTTCTCTTCGTCCAGGCAATCCAAGGGAGTGATAGGTCCCTCTAGGACGCGAATAATCTCCCCAATGGAGATATTCTCAGGTGTGTCCGCAAGCTCGTAACCACCTTGGGCCCCGCGCCTGCTCTTCACTAGGTCTGCCTTGCGGAGGGCTGCCATGAGCTGTTCTAAGTAGTGTTCCGAAATTACCTGACGTTCCGCAATGGTTTTCAGGGCTATCGGTCCCTCACCGAAATTGAGAGCCAAATCAAACATGGCACGTACCCCATACTCTCCCCTTGTGGATACTCTCATCGACTATTCTCCTCCAATTCATTTCCGACTAAATAGGTAGGAATTGAATACGAGTTTATGATAGCACAAGGCCAGCGTAACTGTCAACGCTTTAGACCTTCAAAAAAGTCATGGCTAGCCTCAGCGCTTACGGAAATACTCCAAGCGTTCTTTGATGATTTTCTCCCGCCCCTGATCGGAGGGTTCGTATGCCTTGAAGTCCTTCATGTTGTCTGGCAAGTAGTCTTGGGCTACATAATGATGGGGATAGTCGTGGGGGTACTTGTACCCTTTACCGTGACCGAGCTTTGCGGCACCTGCATAGTGACTGTCCCGGAGGTGAACTGGTACCGGCTCAGCTCCCCACTTCTCTACTGTAGTTAAGGCTGTATCAACGGCTATAACCACAGAGTTACTCTTAGGGGCGGTGGCGATATATAGTATCGCTTGGGCTATTGGAATTCTCGCTTCCGGCATGCCGAGCCACTCTAGGGCAAATCCCGCGGCCTGGGCCATGAGTAAAGCGTTGGGATCGGCCATGCCTACATCCTCCGCGGCATGAACCAAGAGGCGACGCACGACAAATCGCGGGTCTTCCCCCGCATACACCATGCGTGCATACCAATACAGTGCCGCATCAGGATCACTTCCGCGTAGTGACTTGATAAAGGCGGAGATTACGTCATAATGATTGTCCCCACTCTTGTCATAACGTACCCTCTGGGCCTGGGCGGCTTCCTCCGCTGCTGGAAGATCAACGATCCTGACTTCATCTGCATTGGGCAGGGTTGTCAAGACAGCAAATTCCAGATTGTTAAGAAGCACCCGAGCATCTCCATTGGCGATACGTACGAGATGTTCTAGTGCTTCCTCTGTGACAGTACACTTGAGCTCGCCGAGTCCCTTGGGATGACGTAGGGCATTTTTGGCTACAGTCATTAGCTCTTGGGCTGTCAAGGGCTGCAGCTGATAGATTTGGGAGCGACTGAGTAAGGCTGCATTCACTTCAAAGTAGGGATTCTCTGTTGTGGCACCAATGAGGACAAGATCTCCCTGTTCGACCGCTGGCAGTAAGACGTCTTGCTGCCCCTTGTTCAAGCGTTGGATCTCATCCACGAACAAGATCGTTCGTTTCCCATGGAAAGCCCTGCGATCCCGAGCTTCAGAGGCTAGTTTCTTTAGTTCAGCAGCACCGGTCGTAGTGGCACTGACATTGACAAATACGCCCTTGGTCGTCTGGGAGATCACATATCCTAGGGTAGTCTTGCCCACTCCTGGAGGTCCATAGAGAATAATGGAACGAAGGATATCCTGAGTAATAGCCCGTCTGAGCAATTTCCCCTCACCTAGAATGTGTTCCTGACCCACATATTCGTCAAGAGACTCTGGGCGCATACGCACCGCTAAAGGAGCATTTTCATGTCGCAATGAACTAAGGTCAAATAGATCCATGCCTCAAGCCTCCTTACAGATTTGCCTCACAATCCAACTCGCCATTAAGAGACCCGCAGCAGGGGGAACGAAGGATGTACTCCCTGGTACAGACCCTTCTCGCCTACCTACAGGTTGCTCTGGTGAAAAGACTACTGGAACAGGAGTAGTCACGCCTCGTTTCCGCAGGGCCAAGCGCACGGCACGGGCTAAAGGACAGGTGTGGGTTTTGGAAAGCTCTGTGATCGTCAAACGACTTGGATCCAGCTTGTTCCCCGCCCCCAATGAAGCAATAATGGGAAGCCCCTCAGCCAAAGAGCGTTCGATTAAGTCAGCTTTGGCCCTAACACTATCGATGGCATCGGCAATGAAGTCTACATCGCCGGGAATCAAGTGATTATGTAGTTCTTCTTCATAATAGGCCTGGTGGATCTCCACCTCACAGCCCGGATTGATCTGCCTAATCCTCTCTGCCATGACCTCTACCTTGGGTTTACCTAGAGTCGACTCCAGAGCTATAATCTGACGATTAAGGTTGGTAATGCTGACCACATCATGATCAACTAAGACCAGGGCACCAATACCGGAGCGCGCTAGAGCCTCAGCAACGTATCCCCCGACGCCTCCCACTCCGATCACCGCAACCTTGGTGTTGGCTAGACGCTTCAAATTCTGTTCTCCCAGCATCAATTCTGTGCGAGTAAACCTATGTTCCATCCTCTTCCTCCAAAAAAAAATACCCCAAATGGGGTAGAAATAAGACCCCCGCCGTACCGCTAGTGCTGACCCGAATGAACCTGCGTTTGCAGGTGGGTACTCACCGCATCAGTTCGAGCCTCCCCTCAAGGGGGCCCGCTCTAGCTCATGCGAGTTAAAGTTCCCTGTGTTATGGTGTTGGCTCATAACAAGGCCAGATTGATCGCGAGCACAGCAGGGGATCAATGTCTAAACTGATGATATCACACCGAATCAGCAGATTCAAGCCCCCACCCTGTACCGATTTTTCCCGGTTCTACTGAGAAATGGGTGTACATACATCTAGACAAAGGAGGTCTTTCATATGGATCAGCTTCTCGGTAAAGTATTGGCAATTGCCTTTGTGGTGGAGGTGCTGACGAACACCATCAAGACTGCTGTTCCCAATCTCAATACCCGCTATCTACCCTTCCTATCGGGTGTCTTAGGGGTAGCCTTAGCCTGGGCCACAGGTATTGGGCTCTTGGGCACCCTGGAGATCCCAGTTCGTCATCTACTCCTCGACTACCTGGTGACGGGTGTCGTTATCTCCAGAGGCGCCAATATCGTCCACGATCTGGCCAAAACGCTTAGTCTCTCAAGCTAATCTTCAGCTCATCTAGTTGTCTATCGCTGACTCTCGATGGCGCTTCGATCATGAGATCCGAGGCGCTAATCGTTTTGGGAAATGCGATGACATCGCGAATCGACTGCCGTTTGGCCAAGAGCATGATGAGGCGATCCAAGCCAAAGGCAATTCCACCATGGGGAGGAGCACCATACTCAAAGGCCTCCAAAAAATAACCAAACTGGTCATAGGCCTCTTCCATGCTAAAGCCTAGTGCAGCAAACATTCTCTCCTGCAAGCTGCGGCTGGTGATGCGGATACTTCCGCCACCAAGTTCCACTCCATTAAGGACTAAGTCATAGGCCTTGGCACGGGCCTTACCAGGATCGCTTTCCAGCAGGTCCACATCTTCGTCGAGGGGCGCTGTAAAGGGATGGTGCGCAGCCATGTAGCGACCCGCTTCCTCATCATAGACAAGGAGCGGCCAATCAACCACCCACAGCAAGTTATAGAGGTTCTCGTCAATCAAATCGAGCTCTTTCGCTAAAGCAAGACGGAGGCGTCCTAGGACGTCGCTGACTAGATCGTAACTTCCAGCCACCAGGAGTAAGAGATCTCCCACCTCGCCAGCTAACGTCTTGCGGATGGCATCGAGTTCCTGTTCACTTAAGAACTTAGCGATGGGTGATCGAATCTGGCTTTCCTCGATGGCAAACCACATCAATCCCTTAGCTCCCATGCTGACAGCCTGTTCACTCAGTTGATCGATCTGCCTCCGTGTAAAACTCGCCCCACCCTTGACATTGAGACCCTTAATGACTCCCTGTGTAGACACTGTATCGGCGAACACCCGAAACTCACTATTGCCTAGGTGCTCTGTTACATCCACAAGCTCCATGGCAAAACGCGTATCTGGTTTATCCGAGCCATAGCGATCCATGGCTTCCTGATAGGAGAGCCTTGGAATGGGTGACTCGATCTGAACTCCCTTCACCTCGGACAGGACATGGATAATCATATCTTCCATCGTCTTCATGACTTCATCTCTATCGACAAAGGACATTTCTACGTCAATCTGGGTAAACTCCGGCTGCCTATCCGCCCGGAGGTCTTCATCGCGAAAACAACGGGCCATCTGGTAGTAACGTTCAAATCCACCAATCATAAGTAGCTGTTTGAAAAGCTGAGGCGACTGTGGTAAGGCATAAAACTCCCCAGGATGTACACGGCTAGGTACAATATAGTCCCGAGCTCCTTCTGGCGTAGAACGGATCAGAAGTGGAGTCTCAATCTCCAAAAAGCCCTGGCCATCAAGGTACGAGCGCACAGCAGCTACTGTGCGGTGACGTAGCATAATCGTTTCCTGCAGTTCCTTACTCCTTAAGTGCAGGTAACGGTACTTCAGGCGCAACGCCTCGTCAACATCAGACGCTTGGTGAATGTGGAAAGGAGGCGTCTTCGCTTCGGAGAGAATGGAGAGCTGAGATACATGGATCTCCACTTCACCAGTTGCCATCTTATCGTTGACTTGCCCTTCAGGACGTTCCTGAACGATACCCTGTACGGATATGACAAACTCGCTTCGTAAGCGCTCAGCCAGGGCAAACTGCTCAGGACCAAGCACTTCGGGGTCCAAGACAATCTGCACCAAGCCGGAACGATCCCTCAGGTCCACGAAGATGACCTGACCAAGATCCCGTCTCCGGTTGACCCAACCATTAAGTGTTATTGTTTGACCAGCAAACGTCTTTCTCACTTCTCCACAATGATGTGTTCGCTTCCACTCCGTCATTTCGCACACTCTCCTACGATCTTGGTTAACTCCCCTACATCATCCAGTGATACAGAGGCTTCCTGTCCACTCTGCATGTCTCTCACAACAGCCCTGTTGTTCGCCAGTTCATCCTCACCGATTACCAAAACGAATCGGCTGTTAAGCTTGTTGGCGGCTTTCATCTGTGCCTTGACACTCCGGTCGGCGTAATCAAGCTCAACCCATAGTCCCTGCTTGCGCAAGGTTTGGGCCACATAAGCTGCTTTCATCTTCGTCGCCCCACCAAAATGTGCCAGATACAGGTTGGGACCTGGCATGTCCGCCTGTAGTTTGCCTTGGCTCTTTAATGCCAACAAGAGGCGCTCTACGCCAACTGCGTAGCCAACGGCGGGAGTGGGTTTCCCTCCGACCTCTTCCACAAGTCCATCATAACGTCCTCCAGCACCGATGGCGTTTTGTGAGCCAAGCTCGGAGCTGACAACCTCAAAGACGGTGCGTGTGTAATAGTCGAAGCCTCTGACTAGACGAGGATTCAGCTTATAGGGAATCCCAAACTCATCAAGATAGCTCCGGACTCCAGAAAAGTGATGGGCACAATCTGTACACAGATATTCTGTGATAACTGGTGCATCCTCCATTATGGCCTGGCAACTCTCCACCTTACAATCCAGTAAGCGCATTGGATTGCGTTCAAGACGTCCCTGACAGCTCTTGCACAGATGATCCGTATGGGGTGCAAAGAACTCAATCAGTTTCTCCCGATACGCTCCTCGGCAACTCGGACAACCAATGCTATTGAGTTCTACTTCAAAGCCAGTTAAGCCACAGGACTCGTAAAGGGCAAGGGGTAGCGCAATCGTCTCCACATCCAAGAGTGGATCGGCCGAACCCAAAGCCTCACAGCCAAATTGGGTAAATTGACGATACCGTCCAGCTTGGGGACGTTCGTAACGGAACATGGGCCCATAATAGAAGAGCTTCACAGGTAAGCTTCCGCTACCAAGGTTATTCTCAATATACGCTCGTACCAGTGGCGCCGTTCCTTCTGGGCGGAGCGTGATGCTGCGATGGCCCCGATCCTCAAAGGTATACATCTCTTTCTCCACAATGTCTGTTGCATCGCCAATTCCACGCTGGAAAAGCTCCGTATGTTCAAATAAAGGTGTCCGCAGTTCCTTATAGCCAAAGGCATGGCAGACCTGGCGAATTTTTTCCTCTAACTCAAGCCATAGTTCAATGTCACCTGGGATAATATCATTCGTACCCCTTGGTCTTGATGTTAATGCCATTGTGATCCCCCCTCAAATGCTAAAAAAGCGAGTGATGATGGCCACCACTCGCCTGATCCTCTAGTTTTCCGGGTCAGAGTCTCCATCCAGTTCTTGAGCTGGTTCAATCTCTTCTTCCACGGCTGAACTCTCTGCACCTGTTTCGGCTTCCATGGCCTCATCCGTAGCAGCCTGCTGTTCAGCCAACTGCTTCAAGTATTCATCCTGCCTGGCCTGGAAGGCTTCAATACGACCCTCAACGATCGCGGCGTCATCAGGACGCTCCATATCCGTTAGGTACTGGTAGAGAGCCAGTTGGGTCCAAATGTCATTCGGAACAAGTTCAGATACTTTGAGATATGCCTCAGCGGCCTCATCAAAACGCTCAGTTTCCCTGTAGAGATCGCCAAGACCGGCAAACAGAGTATAGTCATTGATTGTTTCCGTTGCTAGCTTGTACTGGGCAATCGCCTCATCAATCTGATCCATCTCGTAGTATGCGTCTCCTAGCGAAGCATAGAGATAACCATCATTGGGTGCTTGCTCAATTGCCAGCTTATAGTAGTGAACTGCGTCTTCGTACTCCGCGGCCTGCATGTGCTTATAGCCATTCATTTGGTAATCCATTATTACCACGTCGGCAGCTTCACGTTTCTCTTCAAACCACTTGAAGAGATCCTCTTCGCCTTTGGCGTAGCGCAGTTGCTCTTCAATCTCGCCTCGAGCAGCCTCAAACTCTTCGCCTTCAGCCTCTTTACGCTCAGTTACCATGATAATGTGATAACCATAGGTGGAGCGCACAGGTTCGCTAATCTCGCCTACTCCTAACGAGAAGGCCACTTCTTCATACTCTTGGACAGTTGCACCCCGGGGGACAAAACCAATGTCTCCACCCTGTACGGCACTACCATCCGCAGAGAACTCTTCAGCTAGTTCGGCAAAATTATCCACCGTCACCTGGGCGTACACCTCACGAATTTGCTCCTCAGCCTTGGCCCAGTCTTCATCGCTATCTCCTTCGGGCCGAATCAGGATGTGGCTTGTTCGCACTTCTTCAAAGGCATTGCGAATTTCTTCTTCGCTAACGGGGCGATCACCGATGATCTGCTTGGTAAGTTTATCATATTTGACTTCCTCGGCCAATTGGCCCCTTAGAAGATCTTCCGTTAAACCAGCCAGTTGCAGCTGTGACTTAAAGTCCTCTTCGCTCGGAAACAAGTCGATAATACGCTGCAGTTCCGCATCGATCTCATCCTTCGAGGCGGTCAAATTGCGGCTTGCTATTTCCTGGTTCAAGACCAAACTGCCGACAATTAAGTCTAGGGCTTGGTAGCGCACAGCTTCATAAGCTCGACCAGGCAAAGTACCTTGTTGCGCTTCGATTTGCTGTAATTGATTCATAAAGACCTGATATAAATCCCAGGCAGTAACGGCCTGACCATTCACCGTCGCAACTACCGCGGCGGCTTCGGCTGGAACCTGTTGGCGACCTGCGAAGAAATAGCTCAGTGCTGCCCAAAGTCCGCCCCCAACCATTGCCACTACGACGATGATCACAACTAGTTTCATCTTATCCCGCATTTTGTAAAACATCGTGTACCAACCCTTTCCATTATAAGAAAGACCAACATGCTAATTGTACTTGAAACCCGTCCTCCTGTCAAACCAACAAGTTTTGCTTGTCCAGCAAATAGATCCCAGCTAGGGACTTGTTTTACGCCGTCAAATGCTGGCGTAATTGGGCCACTTTTTCGGTAAGACTCTCCTTGATCTGTTGGCTGTATCCAGCCGGACACTTGGGATTGGCGTGCCTAAACAGAGTAAGGTCTGGAGCAACGAACTTCGTAATGCCCCCACCACCCAAGGCGATGATCGTCTGCCTTTCTTCCATCATCTGTACATTATAGATGGAACTTTGATTCGGCCTGGCATAACCAATATTCTCTAGTCCACCCAAGATATGACGTTGGCGATAGAGGTAGTAAGGTGTCATACCTAGACTGAATGCCACATCCCTGGCCATATGGACCATGGCTTCTCCTTGGGCATGAGCTATACTGACCTCGCTCCTAGAGTTCTTAAGTCTAGATGCCCTCTTCAAACTCAAGCTATGCACTGTTAGATTGTCAGGTCCAAGGCGGGAGATCTCCCTTAGGGTGTGTTCCACGTGTCCAAGCTCTTCCCCGGGTAAACCAAGGATAATGTCCATATTAATGATAGGGATGCCAACTTGGCGTGCTTGAGAAAAGGCTCTGTGAACATCGGCCACCGTGTGCTCCCGTCCGATTGCCTGCAGCGTTTGATCATGCATGGTTTGAGGATTGATACTAATGCGCTGCACCCCTGCATCCTTCAGAATCTGCAGACTCTCGAGGGAAAGAGTCTCTGGTCGACCCGCCTCTACGGTGTACTCTATCGTCTCTTGTGTGAAAATCTCGTGCCTAATTAGGTCGAGCAGATCCCCCAGGTCAGAGCCCACAAGTGTCGTTGGAGTCCCGCCGCCAAGATACACGCTCTCCACCTTCAACCCAAGTTCTCGAATCAGAGCACCAATGCCCTTAAGTTCGCTGTGGAGGGCTGCCAAGAATCCCTTGAGCAAATGCCCATGCGTTCCTAGAGGATAGGCTGCAAAGGAACAGTAACTGCACCGAGTAGGACAAAAGGGAATACCCACATACACGCCAATGGGATCATTGGGATTCGGATGGAAGAAGGCACGTTGACCTTGGGCAACATGCACCAAGAGTTCAGCCTTCTCCGGGTTGAGTCCATAGAGCGTCTGAAGAGTCTCCTTGATTTCCGGCCAGGAATTCCCATCATCATACAGAGAATGTACAAGCTTCGTAGGTCTGACCCCTGTCAGGGTTCCCCAAGGACTCGGCGTTAACTGATACGCCCTTTGAAATACACGCTGAACGCCAAGACGAACCCACTCCTTGGCTCGAGTCTCCAGACCGCTTGGGCAGTGCCCAGAGATCGTCCAGGGTTCTTCGCCCTCTAGGTTTATGCAGACACTAAGCTCTGAATTCCCCGCCACATTGATGGAGACTGTCACAAGTCTACCTTCGCCAAAACGAGCATTAGGGGCAATAGACTTGATGGCAGCCTCAGTTGTGGCTTGTAGATTCTGCGGCGCAGTAATCTGAAAACTGTCCTGACCAAAATAAAAAGGGATTCCTATTTACTCCACGTCCTTTATCGAGGTTAAAAAGGGATTATTCTCACGCTCATAGGCTATCGTAGTGCTAGGTCCATGACCCGGGTACACAGTGGTTGCGGGAGGAAGCTGACTCAGACGAAGCAGGGTACGCTGAAGATCTTGTTCATCGGACGTAGGAAAGTCCCAGCGACCTACAGATCCCTTGAACAACGTGTCACCACTAATGACAAAGTCGGGACCCACGAGGGAAATCCCTCCAGCAGTGTGTCCAGGTGTATGCATGACAGTTAAGCTTGCATCACCGACTTCTATCTGAACGCCATCCTGCAAGAGACGGTCAGCCTTGCTCTCTGGTACTTCGAAGCGTATCTGGGGACCAAGGTGTAATTTAGGATCTGTCAGATACTCTACATCAGCCTCATGAATGAACAGAGGAGCTCCTGTCTTCTCTACAAAAAAGGCGTTGCCAGCGATATGATCAGCATGTCCATGTGTGTTAATGATGCCCACAACTTCTAGATTTTCGTCTTTGAGAAAATCCAGAACCTGCTGCGAAGGTCCACCTGGATCGATAATTACAGCTTGCCCTTGGTCGTACACTACATAACAGTTCACGCCAAAGGTATTCACAGAAAAAAGCCTGACTTGCATTCTAAAACTCCCCTCCACTACTTACAATCAACGTTACCGGACCATCATTGACGAGTCCAACTTCCATGTGGGCCTGAAACACACCGGTTTCCACCCGAAGGCCTTGCTCCTTGAGGACCTTCACAAAATGTAGATAAAGTTCGTTCGCAACGTCTGGTGTAGCGGCTCCACTGAAGCTTGGTCTACGCCCCTTGCGACAATCGCCGTAGAGGGTAAACTGAGAGACGGCCAGAACCTCGCCGCCTACGTCCAGAACACTTCGATTCATCTTCCCAGCGTCATCCGGAAACACCCTGAGATTGGCTATCTTTTCTGCCAAATACGTGGCATCACTCTCAGTATCGCCTTCACCGACACCTAATAATATGAGAAGTCCACTAGAAATCCTACCTACCAGACTTTCATTAACGGTAACCTGGGCCTCTTTGACCCTCTGCACTACAGCTCGCACAAATCATCATCTCCAAACTCACTCATTCTAACTAGGGGTAGCCCGCTGTACTTCTAGCACCCCGTTTACCTGGCGCAATGCTCTCATCACGTCATTCAAATGACCCACATTATGAATATCCAGAACCAACTGAACGTTGACAGACCCATGCCTAACCGTTCTGGCAGTGACCGCTTCAACATTCGTTTTGCGTTCCGACAGGACATTCATAATATTGGAGAGAAAGTTCGGACAATCAAAACCCTCAATTTCAATTTCAACCTGGAACGAATCGCTCTCCGTCGCATTCCAAGACACTTCGATTTGACGACCGGCTTCAACGCTTAGGCTGGTCACATTCGGACAATCTGCCCGGTGTACCGAGATTCCCCGCCCCCGGGTAATGTAACCGATAATCTCATCACCTGGAACAGGATTGCAGCACTTGGAAAAACGTACCAAGAGGTTGTCAATGCCCTTAACTTCGATGCCACGAGTGGTTTCCCGCCGTTTCTTCTGACCAACCTCAGGCAACTTCCTCCGCTCACTTGATTCTTGTCCAGTGAGTTTTTGTACGACTTGGCTGGCTGTCACCCTTCCTGAACCTACACTAGAGAAGAGTTCATCAGCTGTACTTACACCATATTTGCGGGCAGTCTTCTCCAGATTGGCCTCGGTCAACACTGTCTTCAAGTCAAAGCCAGTTTTCTTCAGCTCACGCTCGAGCAACTCACGCCCACGTTGCAGATTTTCTTCCTTCTGCTCTTCCTTTAGCCAAGACCGAATCTTACTGCGCGCCTTGGACGTCTTAACGTAGTTCAACCAGTCTTGCGTAGGGTTCGCTGTCTTGTTGGTAAGAATCTCAACGAAATCGCCATTCTTCAACTTGTAACTCAGCGGGACAATGCGACCATTAACCTTAGCACCAAAGCATCTCAGCCCGACATCAGTGTGGATTTCAAAGGCGAAGTCTACTGGTGTAGCACCATTCGGGAGCGACTTCACATCACCCTTGGGGGTAAAGACAAAGACCTCGTCCGCGAAGAGATCGATCTTGAGAGTATCCATAAATTCTTGCGGATCCTTCATCTCCTGCAACCATTCCACCGCTTCTCGGAGCCAACCTACTTTGGCGTCCTCACTACCCCTGCGATTAGGGCCTTCCTTGTAACGCCAATGGGCCGCCACACCTCGCTCGGCCACGTTATGCATCTCCCAAGTACGGATTTGGATCTCATAAGGGTCACCACGGGGTCCAACCACGGTGGTATGGAGTGATTGATAGAGATTGGACTTTGGCACCGCAATATAATCCTTAAAGCGCCCAGGAATCGGCTTCCAAATCGTATGAATAATGCCTAGTACTGCGTAGCAATCCCGGACACTGTCAACGATGACCCGAATAGCCATGAGGTCATAGATCTGATCAAGTTCCTTATGCTGCTTCTGCATCTTCTGGTAGATACTATACAAATGCTTCGGTCTGCCCTGAATATCGCAGGACATATCCACATCTGCCAATCGTTCCATAATGATATCCATGACCTCTTTAAGGTCACCTTCCCGCTCTTGGCGCTTGCGATCAATCTCTGTCACCAATCCATAATACTCATCGGGATTGATGTGGCGGAAAGCGAGATCTTCCATCTCAAACTTGATACTCCAAATACCCAAACGATGGGCCAGTGGGGCAAAAATGTCCAATGTCTCTTGGGAAATGAGAACCTGCTTGGCTGGTGAAACATGCCGCAATGTGCGCATATTATGCAAACGATCAGCCAGTTTGATCAAGATAACCCTCACGTCTTCCGACATAGCAAAGATCATCTTGCGCATATTATCCGCCTGGTGTTCGAAGCGATCGCGGAAGGGTAGCTTCTCCAGTTTTGTTACCCCATCCACCAACATGAGGACTGTCGGACCAAAGTTCGTAGATAGTTCCTCACGGGTAACATCAGTGTCCTCCAATACATCATGAAGCAGCCCGGCTACAATCGTTTCCATGTCCAGCTCAAGATCAGCCAGAATCATGGCCACTGCATAGGGATGTTCAAAGTAAGGGGCACCCGACTCGCGAGTCTGCCCCTCGTGGGCGCGCTGGGAAAAGTGGTATGCTTTTTCAATCATCTCCACGTCAGCGGCTGAGTAGTATCTGAGTATTCGATCAAGTAGATGTTGGAGATCCAAAGCGGCGCCCCCTTTCCCTTGGTTACTTACTTAATTATCGTACTTGACTAGAGAGAAGATATCATAATCCATGAGCCTGTTGCGGCCCCCGAGATAAGAAAGCTCAATCAAGAATGCGAGACCTGCAACCTCACCACCGAGCTTCTGAATGAGCTC
>JAAZLY010000001.1 GCA_012799115.1 Bacillota bacterium | reverse complement strand
CTCCACTTGGGAGTTGTCCAAGATGCAGTCGTCCCTGCTGGCCTCCCCCTTTGCGATCCTACCGGCTAATTCCTGGCAGCTGGAGCCACAAAGTGAGCAGCAGTCGGGATCAAAGGAGGGAAGAGGCTCAAAGGCATGCTCTGCCACAAAGTCAATAAGCTTGTCCGGGCTTTGCAGGGCATGGAAGACTGGTAAGCCAAAGACCTCTTTTAGTCCCTTGTTGGCCAATACTCCCGATACAGCAACCACCCGCTTGTCCATTCGTTCCTGGACTTCATCTTCATCGTGTGCGGTGAGAATCCGGGGGCAATTACAGTCCGTAACCCCTTCTAGGATGACAAAGTCGTGATCATAGTGTTTCAGGATCTCCTCCACCGGAAGCTTCTCCTGATAAAGAACATCTGTCTCCTGTAGCCCCCTTGCAGTAATCAGCTGGGAGCCACTCTGACGGTGTCTGCCCGTATCTTCCGCTGGGTCGGGATCAAGGGCAAAATCAGGAGAATGGATCTCTTTAACAGACCCCACAGTATATCCACGCTCACGAAGTCCTTTGATGATCACCTCACACAGGGCGGTCTTGCCAGAGTTTGATGTTCCGATAATTGCCATTACCTTCATAGAACTCCTCCTAAGGGAAGAAATAATAACCGCCAAGCGCAACGATACCCAGCACGAAGAGCACCCCCGTTAACACCCAATCCCTAAGGGTCATGCGCACCTCTAGATAGCTTGTACGCCTAGGCATGGCACCAAAACCTCGAGCTTCCATGACGACAGCTAAGACCCTGCTTTTCACTACCGCATCTGCTACAACCGGAAGCAACAGATCACGATACAAACGTAGTTTCTTAACCAAGCTCAGCCTCTTTAGTTCCACACCTCGCAATTGCAGAGCAATCAATGCGTCTGAAAAGGACGTACTAAAGGTGGGCAAGAAACGCAGTGCGATCATCAGCATAAAGGAGAACAGGTACGGCACCTTCATTTTACTAAAGGCGGCTAGCACTCGCCGGGTGTTTTCGCCAGCCATCACTGCGGCGGAGCAAAGAATGATGAAAAAACGCATCAAGGTGGTGGCACCTCGCATCAAGCCATCAAAGGTCACAATGGGGTATTTCCTAATGAATAGGAGGGGAGTCCCCGTCCGGACAAAGACAATATGGACTAGAAGTATCAGTAGAAACAGGGGTAGGAAGCGGGCTAAACGTCCCCGGAGCGCCTTACGATCTGCTCCGAAGGAGAAGGTTCCTAACCGACAAAAAAGAAGGAGACCCGCCATCCAGGGTAGGCGAACAAAGATCAGGGCCCCACTTGTACAAAGCATTACCCAAAACAACTTAACCCTTGGATCGACTCGACTCATAGGCTCACCTGCCCACGTTCTACCTTGATCTGAGGTGCCCCGGCAAAGCGCTCGATTAGCTCGTTCTCGTGGGTGATCACCGCTATGCCTCTTCCCTCGCGAAGCAGGTCATCGAGTATATCATAGAGGATGACTCGGTTCTGCTTATCTAGGCCCACAGTCGGCTCGTCAAGAATGAGAAACCGCGGCTCACCCATTAAAATAGTGCACAGGGCAAGTCTTTGCTTCTCCCCGCCGCTCAGGAAGTAGATACTTCGACTTTTCAGTTCTCCCAGGCCAAAACGATCCAGTAGATCCTGTGCCTTTTTGGTGCTTGTCCCTTGTTCGCTTTCCAAGAGATGATCAACGAAGGTCATCTCCTTCCACACAGTTCCCGCAAAAAGCTGCCTAGAGGGGTCTTGGAAGAGATAGCCTACTTGCCGGCCAATCTCCCCGAGGGAGAGTTCTGAAGTGGCTTGGCCGAAAATCTGAACACTTCCCCCACTGGGCCGTAAAATGCCGCAGATCAGCTTGGCTAAAGTAGTCTTCCCACTGCCATTTGCACCGGTGATCAAACTGAGCTTGCCTTGTTCCAAACGAAGATGAGGGCAAGAAAGGGTGAAGTTTCCCTTTTGGTACCCGAAGACCAGATCCGTCACACTGATAGCCACAGTCACAGGGCCACCTCCCTGATCTGTCCCCCTTGCAGTTCGTAGACACGTTCGGCAAGTTCTAGATGTTCCTCACCATTTTCCACCATGAAAATTGCCTGACCCAATTCTTTTTGCCTGCGAAGAACACCTTTGACAATGGCAGTAGAGGCTGTGTCCAGCTGAGAAAAAGCCTCATCTAAAATGAGGACTCTAGGCCGTAGGGCCAAAACGGCAGCCAGGGCAATTCTCTGCTTTTGGCCATGGGAAAGAGTGTCGGTCTCCACCAGGCGGAAGGAGCTCATCTCGACTGCATCTAACGCTTCTGCAATCCGCAGGGCGATCTCTTCCCGAGGCAGACAAAGATTCTCGGGTCCGAAGGCAAGCTCATCCTCCACCGTCGGGAAGAACAGCTGGGAGTCAGGATTTTGGAAGAGGATACCCACGTTTTTCACTACGTCAGCCAAAGATAGACTGTGAAGAGGAGTGCCAAAAAGCAGAACCTCCCCCTCAAGGTCACCGGAGAAGGAACGGGGGATGATCCCCCCGGCAATGTGGCACAAGGTCGTCTTCCCCGAACCAGATGGACCCTGTAAGATGACACACTCCCCAGGCTGAACATAGAAGTCGACTTGGCTCAACAGGGTCTTACCCCGTCCATATGAGAAACTGATCTGGCGTCCTTCTAAAGCATTCACTGAACAAAAATCTCCTCCACGAATTTCACCCAACGCTGGGCAAACTCTGTGTTTCGTAAAACCAGGTAAAAAGGCCCTTGCCCGCCTTCGCTCTTGGTCTGTAAAGGCTCCCCATTCATCGCAATCGTTAGATAAACACTATCCCTTTCAAGTACTTCCTCTCCATCGAAGACAGAAACATAGCCGTCTAAGGCCTTTACATCAACCATCGAGTCAGCTTGGATGGGAATCTCATACCTTTCTAGAATCTTCCAAAGCTCAACGCCTGTAAATGTGACATGGGTAGGTGCGGTGGAACTGGTTCGCATGACAGTAGAGAATTCCACAGTACCTAGATCTACGATAGCTTCCCTGCTAACCCGGTGTTCCTTCTCACCATAACGCAACACAAACTCTGCATCCTTTTCTAGAGTCTTTTTCCGGTCGAGATCCCCCGCATTGAGGTAAGCGAGGACAGCCACCAAAAGAGTGAGTGCCGTTACTAAAGCTGCAATTGTGATTATCTGTTTGCTTCGATTCTTGAACAACTCCGTCCCTCCCTTATACTACAATATCTCCAACTTCTCTAGTTTCCGCGCCACACTACTAGCCACCAGACCGCCTAATCCCCCAGAGAGTGCTGAAACAGCAATCGATAACATCAAGGGGACGAAGGGCAGACGGAAAATAGCGAGGTTTACAGCAAACGTACCCACCATATTGGCGATCATACCTGCTATAAAACAGCAAAGGGGACAACAACCCCGGTGTTTGCTCAGGAAAAACCAGGCTTCCACGGCCAATCCAGGCAGGACATAGGTAAAGAGACTAGCGGCACCATGTGATCCGAAGCTCCCTGTGATGGTCACAAGAAGCGCCTGAATGAAGGAAACCAAAAGCGCAGCCCCTAGTCTGCCAGTGAGGGCTGTGCCCAAGACCAAGAACATCATAAAGAACCCACCAGCCACAACGCCCCCTGGTATAAAAAGGGGTCCCGTGATGGCTTGGGCCAAGGGGACAATGACCGCCTTGCTCGCGATCCCCATGGCAGCTAACATAGCAAGAATAACATAATCCGAGAGTCTAAAATGGCCTCTCCGCCGCCTTCCCCGATCTTCCATAGCAACGTACCCTCCACACTTAATTCCTGATAACCTTCCCCTCAGAAACAGAATCTCCTTCAAGGGGTCTGCCCCCCGGTTCCATTTACTACAATTTGGCGATAATCGTAATAGCAGAACCCCGGAGGAATGGATCCGGGGTTCTCATGGAACGAACTTACGCAGAGACTAATAAGTATCCTGAACCTGGAGTTCTCCGCCTTGCATCAATACCTTACCTCGGGCAATCACCGTATCAAGGTTGAAGTTAGAATCGAACAACAGGATGTCTGCCGCAAAGCCCTGGGCTAACTTGCCCCTAGATTCATGTAGCTCTAGGGCCTGGGACACATTTGTGGTGGCAAGGCGTAGAGCTTCGCTCATCTCCATCTTCTCTACCTGAACCAGCTCCCTTAGAACGTTAAGCAAGGATGTCATGGAGGCAGCGACAATTCCGATCATTTCGTTCTTATCGTTCCACTGGGGCAGGCTCCCGTTGGAGTCCGAACTCAAGGTCACTCTCTCCAAGGGCGCTCCAGCCTGCAGAGCTCCCATAATATCTCGAGCGGCATCACTCGGATTGGGCGTCGCAGTAAAGTCAATGTATCCACCGGCCTTGGCAAAGCGCACAGCGGGCTCACCGAGTTTACCGACATGCGTTGGTCTGAAATGTTTGATGGGAAGATCTGTTTCAGCTAGAATCTCAAAGATGGGGTTGAGACCTTGCTTGCCACGGCCCATGTGGATGGTCACAATGCCTGGCTTGCCGCTAATGAGAGAGGCCATACGCACATCGCTCACCAATCGGATCAACTCTGCCTTGGTCAAATGAGAAGAGCGATGGTCCGAGAGGGCCACCTTCACACCTAGTACTTCCCCGATAAAGGCAATATCCTTCTTCACATCACCGGTCAGGGTAAGCGTCGGGTACTCATACGATCCTGTGAGGCAATAGGCAGTGAGGCCCTCGTCGCATAGAGCCTTCGTTTTCGCCACCAGATTTTCGACGCTACGGGTCACTCCATCGGTGCCAAGCACCCCAACCAGAGTTGTGACACCAGCCCGCACACAGTCAGTAAACTTCAGCTCCGGAACCCGGGTCCGAAAGCCTCCCTCTCCGCCCCCACCTGTGACATGGACATGTTGATCGATCAAGCCAGGAGTGGCAACCAAACCCTTTCCTTCCACCTGTTTCGCCTTGGGATAGGAAGGGGCGATCCCTTTTCCGATTTCTACGATTGTGTCACAGCTAAAGACAATATCATTGACCCCCAGATCGTCAGGGGAAAAGACCTGCACATTCTTGATCACTGTAAGCAACTTACATAGCCTCCTTCAAATTTCCACCCAATTATCCTTCTCTATCAGCGATGAAACCTCGATAAAAAGCCGAAAGTGTATCGATGACATAGGCGATGACTATGACATAGACAAACCTTGTGGTTACAAAAGGCCACAGCCATTGCAGAATCTCAGCTGCACCACTTCCTGGGGCTACATTAGCGCTGAGCAATTGCTGAACAAAGCTGGGGTTCCAGAATTCCCGATTGGCGAAGATTTGGTACGCCAAGATAATGGCAGCACCATTACAAACCGCACTGATGATCGCAAGCCTTTTGCTCCATACCCTCCAGAAGAGTTTGCACCCTTCCTTGATAACTGTAATGCCAATAAATCCAATGAGAAAGGGTAGAAAGTAGGAAGTCATGGCCAGGTTGACGACAGGAATTACAGTGGTGGTCCCTCCCGCCATCTGAATTACACCGATACGCTGAGGCATAGTATACATAACCAAAAACAAGACAGAAAATGCTATGCCCATCATCGGATCACCAAGACTGATCTGCCTTTTTTGATCCGGGACTTCCGGTAGCTGTTCTGGGCTCCACTCGCCTTTAGCTGCCTGATCAAGCTCTTCTTTTCCGAAATGCTCGACAGCGGCGAAGATCAAGGTGACCCAGACAAACACCTGAGCAGAAGCAGCGACTAGGCTCCCCAGGAACGACACTATAAACTCAACTATACCTATGGGGCTGACAAAGGCCCTGATCACGACCACCGTCTGCACCACAGCTAAGACAATGGAACCGACTGTTTTAAGCACTGTAAGGTAGGTGTCGAACAAAGTGGGGCCGATGAGATAGCGTGGCTCTCCCCCATATTCTCTGGCCAGATCCTCTGGATTGCCGAGTTCTAGAAGCACGGCTTTTACATCGTTTTCGCTAACCTTCTGCCCTCGAACCCTCTCCTCTAGGAGATCCTCGATCAGACCCCAGAGCTCAAGGCTCACCTCTTCCCTCGCCTTTACTGGTAACCGACGGGTGACCGCAAAAATGTAACGTTCAACTGTTCCCATTCTCTTCGCCTTCTTTACCTTTTAGTAGATTCTCGACACTGTCCACCAGCTGCGCCCATTCTTCGCAGAGCCTCTCGTATACTTCCCTTCCCATGGAACTGAGCTTGTAATACTTACGGGGTCTTGATTCATTGGTGTCCCACAAACTCTCCAAAAGGCCCTGTTTTTCGAGCCTACGAAACAGGGGATACAAAGTACCCGCTTCAATGGGAAAGCCCATTTCACCCAACTGTGATACAAGGGAATACCCGTATTGTGGTTCGTCGAGCTGGCTCAAGGCCGCTAGTACTACAACGCCCCGCCGCAGTTCCTGTGCTAGACCGGCTATGATCTCTGCTTGTTTCACATTTTCCATCTGCATCAACTCCAAGTTCATTATAATGTGTGCCGCACACTATTGTCAACATAAAACTATGAGTTAATGCAAAGGATCCAAGAACACCTTGGAACGGATCGATCCGCACCAAGGTGCTCAGTTTCTAGCATATTCATCAATGGTCCATTAGCTCTTGCGACTAAACTTCTCGCCGCATTTCGAGCAAGTAATGGTAATCTTCCCCTTCCCTACAGGAACTCGAAGCCTCTGCTTGCAGGCAGGACACTTAAAATGCCTATGGGTCTTACGTTCTTGGACAATCCGTTTCTGAACTCTGTACCAAGAGCGTAGACTCCTTGTTCGCTCCAGGAAAAGCTGGTTTTCTCTGCGCCGTCTGAATAAATTCTTTGAAAGAGTGCGATATAGAGCTCCTACCACTCCTACATAATATGTGAGTTGGAGCCAGGGCTGCCGGAACATAGTTGCGGCAAAGGCGACTATTAGGCTAATGGCTAAGATAGATAGCGTTAGTTCATCGATACCGTGGCGCCCATACATAAACCTTTGCATTCCGTTTGTGACCCGAGTTTTGATCTCTCGCCAGTTCAAAGTGATTCCCCCTACCCTATTCCTAGCTCAACTTGTTCTGCAACCGAGCAGAAATCCCTCCCAAATCACCAGTGACTCCGGTATGTGTCACCAAGAAAACCCTGGCCACTTGACCAGGGTCTTTCGCTTACTCCCTATTTCACTTCATCCAAGGAGATTCCCAGAGCATCCGCTACGCCTTTTCCGTAGGCGGGGTCTGCCTTGAGACAGTTACCAATATGACGATACTTGATCATCATTGGTGCATCTCCCATGTTTCGTGCGGTATTCTCAAACAGGGCCTGCTTCTGCTCTGGGCTCATCAACCTAAAGAGTTTACCAGGCTGCGTATAATAGTCATCGTCGTCTTCACGGAAGTTCCATTGATATGCTCCGCCATAAAGATCTAAGGGGGGTTCTTTGTATTCCGGCTGTTCAGCCCACTCGCCATAGCTGTTGGGTTCATAGGCCAGGGTTGAACCAAAGTTGTTATTGACTCGCATTTGCCCATCCCTGTGATAGCTATGGGTAGGAACCTTTGGTGCATTAACAGGTATTTGGTGATGGTTCACCCCTAGACGGTATCGCTGAGCATCGCCGTAAGCAAAGAGGCGGCCCTGGAGCATTTTATCAGGAGAAAAGCCGATCCCTGGCACCACATTCGCTGGGTTGAAGGCAGCTTGTTCTACATCGAGGAAGTAGTTTTCGGGGTTTCGGTTAAGTTCGAAATAGCCCACCTCAATGAGGGGAAAGTCCTTCTTGTACCAGACTTTTGTAAGATCGAAGGGGTTATAGGGCATATTCAGTGCCTGCTCTTCTGTCATAACCTGTATGTACATGGTCCAGCGGGGGAAGTCTCCACGATCAATACTCTCTAACAAGTCTCTTTGATGGCTTTCCCGATCCTTGGCAATAATGGCTTCAGCCTCTTCATCCGTCAAGTTCTCGATACCTTGTTGACTGACAAGGTGGAACTTCACCCAAACCCGTTCATTGTCTGCGTTTATCATAGAGAATGTATGGCTTCCAAAACCATGCATATGCCGATAAGATTTGGGAATTCCCCGATCGCTCATCGTGATGGTAACTTGGTGTAACGCCTCAGGAAGCGAGGTCCAAAAATCCCAATTGTTCTTAGCACTACGCATATTGGTGCGCGGGTCACGCTTAACGGCATGATTCAGATCCGGGAATTTCAAGGGATCACGTAGAAAGAAGACTGGAGTGTTGTTGCCAGCCAAGTCCCAGTTACCCTCTTCAGTGTAGAACTTCATGGCAAAGCCGCGGATATCTCGTTCGGCATCCGCTGCACCACGCTCACCTGCTACGGTAGAAAACCGTACAAACATCTCCGTTTCCTTGCCAATCTCCGAAAAGATTTTTGCCTTCGTATACTTTGTAATATCGTGAGTTACAGTGAACGTTCCAAAGGCCCCTGAACCCTTCGCATGCATTCTGCGTTCTGGAATCACTTCACGATCGAAATGTGCCAATTTTTCTAGGAACCATACATCCTGTAATAACATAGGTCCCCTAGGCCCAGCCGTCATAGAGTTCTGATTATCTGCAACGGGGGCACCGGCGACAGTGGTCAGCTTTTGCTTCTTATCTTTATTCATGCCTACCTCCTAAACGTATTTGTATTGACTACCATTATCATATTATACATATCTCCTCGAATTCCTTTGGTAGAAATGATTCTTACTAATTATATTTCTAGAAAAGAGAACCGCAGGCCTTTGGTAGCCTGCGGTCAGAGGATAACATCTTAACCATCAATCTTGAAATGACCAACAAGTTCCTGCAATCGAATTCCCATGCCTGTTAGGTTCTGAGCCGAACTTGCAACCTCTTCGATGGAAGCAGCTTGTTCTTCCGTGGCACTGGAGATCTCATGGCCTGCAGCATTTGTCTCCTGAATTCCTGCAGAAATGGCCTGGACCTGGTTCACAATCCCATCCACAGCTCCTAGGATTTCCCGCAAGATCACACCACTGGCATTCACGCTAGCGAGAGCCTCGTCTGCTTGCTCTGCGCTATGGCCCATGCCACTTACGGTAGCAGCAATCCGGCCCTGGATCTGGTTGATCAGAGAAGTGATCTCTGCGGTAGCACTCGACGACTCTTCCGCTAGCTTCCGTACTTCATCAGCCACTACAGCAAAACCCCGACCATGCTCCCCTGCCCTTGCAGCCTCGATGGCAGCATTTAGAGCCAGGAGATTCGTTTGGTCAGCAATCGCACTGATGGCGTCCACAATCCTGCCGATTTGATCCGAAAGAGTACCAAGGGCAGATACATCATCACTCATGCTTTGGGTGTTCTCCCGCAAAGCATTCATCTGTCTAATCACATTCACAACGGCAGCATCGCCTTCTGCAGCCTGATGGGAAATGCTCTCGACGGTGCGGCTTACCTCCTGTGCATTGGTATTCATCATGTCCAGTGAGCTTGAAAACTGATTCGTCGTACTAGCCACCTCTTCAATAGAGGCGCTGACTTCTTCGGCAGCGGCAGCCATTTCCTGACTTGTACTGGCCAGTTCATCTGTGGTACTAGAGACTAGACCAAGTGCTTGTCGTATGCTTGCAATAGTCGTATTCAGAGCTTGGGCCACTCGGCCAATTTCGTCACCGGTTGTGACCTCGGCCTCGCGGGTTAAGTCACCTTCGGCCACCGCTTCAATAACCTCTTGAACTCCCTGTAGCGGCCGGGCTAAATGTCTTGAGATCACGCTAGCTGCAATAACCCCAACCGCCGTCAACGCCAGAGAAAGCACGATCAAGAACGTTCTCAACTGATTGATGTTAACGAGTTCATCGGCTTCCATCGCTCCAACGGCTATGGTCCAACCTTTGGACGTGATCGGGGCCAAGCCGACAATCCGGGCCATGCCATCATCCAACTCATAACGCACTACTGCAATCCCATCTTCGTTTACCTTGGCTTCCTGGATCGCCTTTCCCGCGTTAATCAAGGAGGAGGCTGGATCGAATAGATTCGCTTCAACTAACACCATCTGTCGATCCGGATATGCGTACAGTGTTCCTGCACTGTTGAATATGTAAGCCCAACCATTCTCGCCAAAACCAAGGGGATCGGTGATGTCACTGAGCATCATGCCGTCACCTCGGGCAATCAGTACTCCCACAACCTGTCCATTGGCCCGAATCGGAACAGCGTACATGAGCACTAGACTGTTATTAACTCGGCTCACAATTAAGTCAGATACGACCGACTTACCGGCTAGGGCATCAATGACATAGGCACGATCTGCCAAGTTCGCTGTGGATCCATCTGTGTAGCGGGCCTGACCCGTTCTATCTACAACTCCCAGAGCTAAGAAGTGCGATAGACGCTTCTCTTCAGATAGGATCGTCGGGCGCTGCAACTCCCAGTCCATGCTCTGAATCTCGGGACGCTCGGCGACGGTCCTAAGTACTGCTAGTTCCCTATCAAAGGTAGCTTCGAGATAGCGACTACCCTCCTGTGCTATCAGCCTCAACCCTTCTTTGATCTCTTCTGTAACTTCGTTTGCACCCCTTTGGTAGGAGACGATTCCCAACACAAAACAGATCAAAATCACCAATATGCCACTATACACTGACATCTTCGTTGCCATGCTCTTCATTTTAAACAATCTCTACCCCCCCTTGTGCCTCGGCTAGCTCTTCTTGGGCGATCTGTTCAAGAACCCCAGAAGAGAATAGCGCTCGTACATCCAGCAAGATCAGTAACAGATCTGGCAACTTCGCGATACCCGAGATCATATTAGACTGCCCCATCAGTCCATTGGTTGGTTCCACGACCGAGCTCGGAACATCAATAACTGCGTCAACGTCATCTACATTGATTCCCACCGACACAGAATCGATCTCCAGAATAATGATCTTCGTATCGACCAGACTCTCTACCTCAGGCCAGCCAAACTTCTTTCTAAGGGAAATAACAGGGATTACCTGATCCCTCAGCTTAATGACACCTGACAACTCCTCTGACATCTGTGGCAACTCCGTAGTCTTCGACCACTTTACAATCTCTCTGACAAGAGAGATCTCGATCCCATATTTCTCTTCTGCGAGGGAAAAAACAACAACTTGTCCATCAAGTGCCCCTTGTCGGGCTACTTCTCTTCCATCGATGTCGATCACCCCTTTTCCGATCATTTCCACTCACTCCAATTAACGGCAATCGAGGCTTCTTTCTTGAGGGGAAAATGATATTCTTCACAAGTGCAAGCCTGTCTCAAACCATCCCACGGATCGAATCAAAATCGAATATTTATGCTCATTTTATATGCGAATGTTAACGATGTCAACGACTTGCGAAGGTACGATAATGGATATCCAGCCAGAGATCAAAGAGAGCCTGAAACTACATCGTAGTCCCAGGCTGTCTTCCAACCAGCAAACGTCGCCTTATTCAAATGGGATTTGGAGTGCTTGAGCAACAACTCCTTCAGCCTTGGTCAAAAGCTCGAGAGCGACCTCTAGATCGCAACTGCGACTAATCATGATAATTGCAGCCTTGATATTGTAAGATGCCTCCTCCAAGGCCCTGCGTGCATCCGCTAAGGACGCACCTGTAACTTCCCTAACCATGCTTTCCGCCCGTGAGACAAGCTTAGCATTTGTAGGCAACATATCGACCATGAGGTTCTGATAGACCTTACCTATCTTAATCATGATGGTAGTGCTCAGCGTATTTAGGATCATCTTTTGGGCTGTTCCAGCCTTCATCCTCGTTGACCCAGTGACAACCTCCGGCCCTACAACTGCAGCAATGGTGACATCTGCGATCCTAGAAAACTCGGAATCGCCATTGCAGGTGATGCCAACTGTGACTAGACCCATTTCTTTGGCACGCTTGAGGGCTGCCAAGACATAGGGTGTGCGCCCGCTCGCTGAAATCCCCACTAGGGCATCTTTGCTGGTAAGGCCCTCTGCCAAGAAGTCTCTCAAACCAGCATCACTATCGTCCTCAGCCTGTTCTACGGGAACAAACATGGCTGTAGTACCTCCGGCAATCAGCGCTTTCACCTGGTCATCACCTACTCCGAAGGTCGGCAAGAGCTCGGCTGCATCTAAAACACCCAAGCGACCACTCGTGCCTGAACCCATGTACAAAATCCGTCCGCCTCCCCTTAACACATCAGCGAGCAAGTCTGCGGCTTGCACGATGCGGGGCACTTCATGCTGCACGGCCTCTAAGACTCTCTGGTCTTCACTAACGATCAGACTGACAATCCCCGTGGTGGAAAGGGTATCAATCTCGCGGGTTCTAGGATTACGCCCCTCTGTGGTCAGTTTATCAAGTTGTCCGTGTAGTTCCATCCGACCATCACCTCATCTTTGCCTTGGTTTTGAATAGGTTTACTAGGAAGGGAGTCTCCCCCAAGCATACTTGCATCTTTCGGATCACTACTTCTCCATGTTCATGTCCACCCCTTTCGTTGATTCCTCAAATAGTTAAATTATTTTCCAATTACGAGGTGAAAGGATAGGTTTTGATAGAATATTTTTGTCAACTTTTTGACTAGGGAGGAGTTTTTCCAGGAATAGTGAAATTCACTTGTTAGAGTAAGAAGAAAATCTCTTGAGGGGGCTCTGGTCTATTGATGAGCGGGGTTGCTGTTGAAGCAGCGCCATGATTATATCTTCCTGTCCTTCCAGAAGTACTTTGTTAAGGGACTGACGTTAGGCGGGGTGAAAGGGTAGTGAGTAGAATGCTTTCTTTAGAGGCAAAGATTGGTCAATTGTTGATGTTTGGCTTCACCGGCACTTCCGTGTCTCCCCACATGAAGGAGTATATAGTTAAGCACAATTTGGGGGGCATTATTCACTTTTCCCGTAATGTAGAAAACCCCAGGCAACTGGCTGAGCTCAATGAGGAGTTTCAGGATCTAGCCAAGCTCTCACCGAGTGGCAGCGAGCTTTTGATCACCATTGATCAAGAGGGAGGGACTGTTGCCCGCATCACCACGGGGGTAACTGTGTTACCAAGCGCGATGGCTCTAGGTGCAGCCGATAGTGAAGAGCTGACAGAAAAGGCCTGCGGGGTAGCTGGTCTTGAGCTACGAGCCATGGGAATCAACATGAACCTTGCGCCCGTTGTCGATGTCAATAACAATCCTTTGAACCCGGTCATTGGAGTTCGTTCCTTTGGTGAGGATCCAGAAAGAGTTGCCAAGTTAGGCGCTGCAGCGATTCGAGGCTATCAAAGGCATGTCGCAGCTGTGGCAAAACATTTTCCCGGACATGGTGATACCGATCTCGACTCCCACTTGGCATTACCCGTAATTCCCCATGATCGACAGCGCCTCGATAAAGTGGAGCTACGTCCCTTCAAGGAAGCAATCGCCCAAGGAGTTGCGGCGATTATGACCGCCCATGTGGTTTTTCCAGCCATTGAAACTACCCCTGGTCTTCCCTCCACCCTTTCCTACCAGGTACTAACCAAACTGCTACGGGAAGAGATGGGGTTTGACGGTCTGGTCATGACAGATTGTATGGAAATGGCAGCGGTTAAGGACACCTACGGAATCGTAGAAGCCTCGATCATGGCCATTGAAGCCGGAGCAGACATTGTCTTAGTCAGTCACACCGAGAAGCTACAGAACGACGCCTTCGAAGCCCTCGTAGCAGCGGTGCGTTCCGGACGGATCACAGAAGAGCGAATCGATGAGTCCCTCGCCCGGATTCAAAAGGCTAAAGAGGCTCTCAACCAGGAACAGCCAGAGCTTGCTGTCGTGGGGTCGCCGGGGCACATCGAGGTCATTAGAGACGCTATTAGACAAAGTCTGACCCTGGTCCGAAGTAAAGACAATCTACCTCTCCAGGGGGAACGGGTACTAGTGGTTGAACCCCTTCGCCAAGCTACCAATATCGCTGAGGATGTCCTAATGGATATGGGCACGTTAACTCTTTCCCTGAGGGCGAACGGTTTGGACAGTGTAGCGGATTGTTCCGTGGAGATGGGAGTCTCCGCCGAGGACCACAGCAAAGTCTTATCCCAGGCTCAAGCCTATGACAAAGTCGTTGTGGTAACCGCCGATGCCCACCGCCATCCAGGTCAAGCTCGCTTGGTGCACGAACTGGTTCAAGGTGGTGGAGATATTATTGTAGTTGGGAGCGGTACGCCCTATGAATTGGCAGAGTTACCTGCGGATATCACGTATCTGGCGAGTTATGGTAGCAGGCCATTAGTCTGGGATGAGGTAGCAAAGGTCTTACTGGGGAAAGAACGTGCTTCAGGCAAACTTCCCGTTTCTCCGGCGTAAGAGAGGCGGTAGATCCGAAAAAGGAGAATCTATCGATGAATCTAGAGTCCTTTAAACTAGTAGAAGAGTTTGTACAAGAGCGTAATGCATCTGCGGCAGTTACTCAAGTGGGCTATCAGGGGAGGCAATATGGTCCCGTAGCCTTTGGTACCACGGCATTTTTTCCTGGAGCCCCGGTTGTCACGCCGGATACGATCTTTGATATCGCTTCGTTAACCAAAGTTGTAGGAACGACCACTCTAGCCCTTGGTCTCTTGGATGAAGGCGTTATTGAGCTTGATACCACCCTCGGGGATTTGCAGCAATATCTAGAGCAAGCCCTCTCTCCGGATAAGGAGCAGATCACCATCGCCCAGCTCCTCAGTCATACTTCCGGGTTACCCGCCTGGCTTCCCCTTTACCTTGATGCTCAAGAGCCTGGTGATATGATCCGGCAGATTCTGAACTGCACCTTGGAATATGAACCAGGTAGTCAAGTCGTATACTCCTGCCTTGGCTTTATCTTATTGGGCAATCTTATCGAATCCCTAACGGGTTTGCCCCTCCATGAAGTGTTGAGGCAAAGGGTGCTCATGCCCTTAGGAATGAACGACACCTGCTACAATCCGCCCGAAGAAGTCTATCCCAGAATTGCTTATACCGAATGGTGTCCCAGGTCCAAGCAGTTTCTGCGGGGACAAGTACATGACGAAAACGCCCGGGGACTTCACGGAATTAGTGGCAACGCTGGACTTTTCTCTACCGCTTCTGATCTCGGCAAGTTCGCGAGCATGGTCCTAAATGGGGGCCGGGCAGGCGACAAGGTAATACTGAGCGAATCAAGCCTCCGTTTACTAGAACGATGCTTTACCGAAGGGCTAAACGACAGACGAACCCTCGGTTGGATGCTACCAACTCCGGGCTCGTCTGGGGGAAATCTACTGTCGGCTTCCGCCCTTGGCCACACCGGTTTTACCGGAACGTCCCTTTGGATCGACAGAGAACAAGATCTGTATGTCATTCTATTAACCAATCGAGTGCATCCTACGCGCAACAACGAAGCACTCTTCAAACTACGACCCGCCTTCCACAACGCCGTCGTCTCAGAATTACGCTAGGCAATCCGCCTTAGCGATGTTTCCCTTGCAGGTATTCCAGCTCCTCTTGAATCATGGCCAGGACTTGACCTGGCAGTTCTTGTTGGTCTTGACGGGAGAGGCCATGGGTTGGAATGGCGGGCAGTATTTTGGCCATGATCGTAGCCGGCTGAATCTGATCGTTCTTCTCGCCCATCACCCTCCAAGTTCCATCAATGATTACGGGCACGATGGGCACACCCTCCGTAAACGCCAGCCTGAATGCACCCCGCTTAAACTCTCCTGTCTCAGGTCCTGAGCTGATCACACCCTCAGGGTAGATGACTACACTCCGCCCCTGGCCTAGGATCTCCTTAGCACCTTCCAGGGCTGTATAGTTCTGCCGCACATTACCGATTTCAAGATACACTGTATAGGCATACTTAAACCAGATACTAAAAATCGGGAACTTTGAGGCCGCACTGGAGGCCACAAAGGACTTTGGTTTGCGCACGTAAGCAAGGAAGACTGCACTGTCAAAATGTCCTTGGTGATTACTGACAAAAAGAACAGGCTCCTCTTTTGGAATGTTCTCTAGCCCTTCCACCTTGACCTTAGAGCCCGAAAGCCAAATCATGCACCGGGCCAGATAAGCCAAGTAAAGGTCTGCAATCGACGTTCGTAGCTTCAAAAATCCAAGCTTATGGCAGATTGCCGCAACCCCCAGCAAAGGAAGGCCCAAGACTACCAAAGCCCAGCTCACGAAGTAGAATAGCCGCTTGCGCATTACGCATCACTCCTTGTGCCCAGGAAACCCTCCACGATTGCCATAGCCCTATCGACACCAAAGAAACCTTCCCCCTGCTCTTCACTGATGTGAGGATAGAGCCGAGCTAGATGATCTCTTTCGTTCTGGGGCAAATCAGCTAAATCCGTTTCTGTACGCTCCTTTGGTACGCAAATTAACTTGTGATCCCCATCAGCTCGGAAGAAACAGCCGATCACTCTAACTGTCTCCTCGCTACCCAAGAGGTAGACTTTGGAGGAGATAAGAATCACATCCAAATGGGGACCAGGCGGGGTCCCTGATTCCTTCAACCATCCGTAAGGATAAGGACAGCCCCGAACGAAGAACAAACTCATGTACTCCGTCTCAACAAAGGTGTTCGTTTCAAGATCGTATTTCATCCGGTGCTCATATTCCTTGGTCTGCTCAATCACGACATGAAACATGTCCTTCCCCCACTTTCACGACCTTACGATCATAGGTAACCAAACCATTCGTCTCCGACTCCACATCCGTCAGCTGTGTGTAGACGGCTGCGGACATGCCCTGGGCGACTAAAGGCTGTACTTGATCATCCAAAAGCTCCTTGTAGGCTTGTTCAAAGGCTTCCTTTTCACTAAACTTCTTGTAGCCAAACTCCTTCGTGTCCCAAAGATGTCCTGCCACAGGCAGGCTATACCCACCATACTCTGTAATGGCCCAAGGACGATCACCGATCTTAACCGGCTTTTTTAGCTTGCGGAAATAGGTATGCACACTTCTCAGATCGCCCACCCGCTGATCGTGCCAGCCGCTAGCATGGTCTACCCAGCGCGTCGGATCACATTCCTTAACCCAAGACGCGATCCGCTTGGCATCAAACTGCCCCCAAGCCTCGTTAAAGGGCACCCACATGGCAATGCAGGGGAAGTTATAAAGGCAGTCGATCATCTCCTTCAGCTCTTTTTCAAAGTTGTCTCGACTCCTTTTTTCCTCTCTGCCTACCTTTCGATACTTATCATCACGAATCCTCAATCCTGGAGCCACCATGGGAATGATGCCATTTAGGGTAATATTGACGTTTTTGCCACCACTAATCATATCCTGCCAGACAATGACACCTAGCCTATCACAATGGTAGTACCAGCGTGCGGACTCTACTTTAATGTGCTTGCGATTCATGTTAAAACCAAGTTGCTTGGTCAGGGCGACATCAAACTCTAGGGCCTCATCGGTAGGCGCTGTATAGAGTCCGTCGGGCCAGTACCCCTGATCTAAGACGCCATGTTGGAAAATGGGCTGGTTGTTTATGAGCAGCCGCTGGACCCCTTGGCTGTCCCTGCCTATGCTGTACTTTCGCATGCCACAATAGCTATCAATGCGGTCAACCACAGTTTGACCGCTCCATAGTTCGATTCGGACATCATACAAGAACGGGGAATCAGGGCTCCAAAGTTTAGGTTGTGGCACCTCGAGCTCCAGAACTCCGCCCACGCTATGGCGCCCAGAGGCCACTTCCGTAGCGCCGTCAAATACCTGAACCGCAATCTCTAGATCATCCCCTGGCCCATTGTGTTCCACACTGACCAAGAAGCGCTCAGAGTCCAGATCGGGCGTAATGCGATGTGCTTTGATATTGGTCTTTGGAACAGGCTCGAGCCAGACGGTTTGCCAGATCCCAGACACCGCAGTGTAGAAAATGCCTCCGGGTTTGAGCGTTTGCTTACCCCGCTCTAGACGGTGGACATCGGTACCATCCCAAACGGAGACGATAATTTCGTTCGTCCCTTCCCGTAAATGGGTGGTTATATCAAAGGAGAACGGATAGTACCCTCCTGTGTGTTCCCCCACATGCTGTCCATTAATCCAGACGTTCGCTCTCCAGTCTACTGCACCAAAATGAAGTAGTATGCGCTGACCGTTCCATTCCGGGGGAAGAGAAAACGTCCTTTGATACCAGAGTAGTTCATCAGGAAGCAAAGCCCTCTTGACTCCAGACAGAGCTGACTCAATCGCAAAGGGCACAAGAATCTGGCCGTCCGGAGAGAACTCCTCCAGTAGCCCATGTTCTACCTTGGTGATCGCGTAGTTCCAAAGTCCATTTAGGTTAAGCCACTCGCTTCTCACCATTTGCGGCCTCGGATACTCGGGCAAGACACGTTCTATATCAATTTCATTAGCCCATCTTGTCATTAAGCCGCCGCTCACCGGCTGCCACTTTCTTACGCTTCTCATCGCTCGTTCCTTTCTGACCAATACTCCTAATCCTGCTTAGTTGTTCCACAGTCGCCTGATCATTCCTGCCTGGCCGGCCCTCCTACAAAGACACGAAAAAGCCGCCCCGAAACGGCTTATACCGCTTGAGGCAGCTTTCGTAGACTACTCCTTCTCGAAGCTATCAACCACCAGGTCCACAAGGGAACCGACATAGTCTACAGCTTGGCGAATGGGCTCTTCCGTTGTCATGTCCACACCAGCCATCTTGGCGAGTTCAATCGGCGATTTCGTCCCACCAGCCTTTAGCACCGTAAGCCAGCGGTCGACAGCGGGTTTACCTTCTGCAAAGATGGCCTGAGCAACCGCTGTTCCAATGGTTAGTCCGGCAGAATATGTGTAGGGGTAAAGGCCCATATAGTAATGGGGTTGCCGCATCCAAGTAAGTCTTGCGCCTAGATCAACATCAAGTTCATCTCCCCAGAACTCCTCCAAAATCGCACCTTGAACATCACTCAGAGTGTTGGCAGTAATCGTCTGACCCTGTTCAGCCAAACGATAGATACGCCGTTGAAGCTCCCCTTCAATTAGGTGACGTACAAAGTTATGATAGTAGGTCATAAGAAGCTGCATAGCCAGCCAGCGCTGCATACGTACATCATCTGTCTGGGATTTGATGTAATTGGCAACCAAAAGTTCGTTGATGGTCGAGGGCGCCTCGACAAAGAACATCGAAGTGCGCACATTGGACAAACGCTGGTTACGGCTGGACAAAACTCCGTGTCCAGCATGGCCCAGTTCATGGCTTAACAGCAAGACAGAACGCATCATGTCTGTCCAGGTGACTAAGATGTACGGATGTACTTCGGGAATGGAACTACAAAAGGCGCCTGTGGATTTCCCGATATTGTCTGCAAGGTCGATCCAGCGGTTATTGAGGGCGTCCCTAATGATCTCTTGGTACTCTTCTCCTAACACTGAGACGCCGCTTAGAATGATCTCCTTGGCAGACTCGAAGGTAGCAGGTGGAGCAAAACCAGGATCGAGGGGCGCTTCAATGTCGCAATAAAGGAGCTTGTCAAGGCCAAGAACTTCCCTGCGAAGCCTGGCGTAGCGCCGCATGTGGGGTGCTAGTTCCGTTAAGATCACATCATGGAGACGATGATACACCTCTTCACTAACCTCTTGATCATGGAGCAACATATGGGTCGCTGATCCAAAACCTCGTAGTTTCGCTAGCACCACGTTCTTTCTTACTTCAGTCCCCCAGGTGGCACCATATGTATTTTGGTATCCTTTGAGACCCTCCACAAAGGAAGCATAGGCATTGCGGCGCAAAACCGGATCCGCCGATTGCTCGTACACCGACTCGTAGAGCGCAAAACTCATGGGATGGGTCTGGCCTTCACTGTCTTCTATAGCCGAAAAGGTCATATCCGATGCTTTGGAACGGTTGTAGATCATCGAAGGCGAACCCAATACCTCCCCTAATGACGCCAGTGCTTTTTCCGTTTCAGGCGAGAGAAGGTAGGGCTTTCCTGCAAGCATTTGTTGAATCTGGCGTTCAAAATCCTGGAGACGTGGTTCCTCCTGGATGTAACGCTCCAAGGTTCCATCTGGCAAGGCCAAGGCCTCCGAACGAACAAAGGCAGTCTGAGCCGCAAACTGCGCGCCCGCTGCAGAGCTACGGCCTAACAGGGCCTGGTTCGCCGGATCGCTGCCGTCTGTCGATTGCTTCAGATATGCATAGCCCCGCACCTTAAGAAACTCCTTCGACAGCTTCTCCAAGGCTTCGAGACAAGCAAAGAACACCGCCCCTCCTTCATGGAGACGTCCTTGGTAGCTGGTTACGGTGGGTAAAGAAGCCAATACCCCGGCTAAAGCAGCCTCCCAAGCTTGATCATTGGGGAAAATGTCCTTCAAGTTCCAGGTAAGTTCCTCAGGAACCTCCTGACGAGTGAGTCGTTCTTTCATATTCGTCCTCCGTCCTCTGTTATACTTGCCAAATTTTGGGGGGTCTGTCCCCCAGCAAGGGGATTAACTCACCAAACGTCTTGATGACGTAGGCAGGCATGGAGCCTGCAATTGTCACACTGGGATACGCGGCAGCATTGAGATCCCTGGCAATTCCATCGGCAACAAGGCTCTCCATCATAGGATGACCCGTTCGCTCCTTAAGGGGCAAACGAGCCACGCTGTCTGGCAAGTCGTGATAAATCCAGATTGAGGTTG